>DATLVV010000518.1:0-5214 GCA_035577165.1 Steroidobacteraceae bacterium
CTGCCGCTCGATAAACTGATCTCGCTCGGACCGCAATCGATCTCCATGCCGAACGACACGATGACGGTGCCTGCGGCGCGGGTCCCCGACGTGCAGGTGGCGCCGCCCGAGGATCCGGCGCGTGCGCGCGGAGTGCGCTGATGCAGAATAGAATCCTCTATACGCTGCTCGGCCTGGTGGCCGCCATTCTGGTGGTGCGCGCCAGCGTTTTCACGGTCAACGAGGGACAGCTCGCCATCAAGTCGATCGGCGGTGAGATTGTCAACGCCAACTTTGAGCCGGGTCTGCACTTCCGCATTCCCCTGGTCGAGGAAGTCAGCCGCTTCGACAAGCGCCTCATCACCCAGCTGTACCGGCAGGAGCCTTTTTTGACGCGCGAGCAGGAACAGCTCAAGGTGGATTTTTACGTGAAATGGCGCATCGACAATCTGCGCCGTTTCTACGAAGCCACGGGCGGCACCGAGGAGGTCGCCAATGACCGTCTGGGCGAGACCATCAAGGACAGCATCAAGACGGTGGTGACCCAGCGCACGCTCCAGCAGGTGGTCACCGCGGACCGGGCTGAATTTACCGAGGCCATGATGAAGAATGCGCGCCCCGCCGCCGAGCAGCTCGGGGTCGATCTCGTCGATGTGCGCATCACCAAGATCGACCTGCCGCAACAGGTTCAGGATTCGGTGTTCGAACGCATGCGCGCAACCTTCAAAGCCCAGGCCGCCAAATTGCGCGCCGAAGGCGTCGAATCCTCCGAGCGCACCCGCGCGGACGCGAATAAGCAGCAGACCGAAATCCTGGCCGATGCCGCGCGCCAGGCCAATCAGATTCGCGGCCAGGGCGATGCCTCCGCCAGCGAGGTGTATGCGCGCTCTTACTCGAAGAACGCGGAATTCTACAGCTTCTACCGCAGCATGCAGTCGTACAGGGAAGCCGTGGGCACGCAGGGCGATATGCTGGTGATCGCACCGGATAGCGCTTACTTCAAGTATTTCAATAAAACACAGCCGCAGCCCCTGCCCAAATGATGCAGGTGGGTTGGTCCGAATTCGCCCGCTATTTGGGCGGTGCCTTCGCCTTGTATCTGGTTCTCGAGGGCATATTGCCGTTCGTGAACCCCGCCGCCACGCAGCGGCTGATGGCGAAGCTCGCGAAGACGGAACCCACGCAATTGCGTTGGGGCGGGCTGATCAGCATGGTGGTGGGACTCGCACTCTTGTGGATGGCACGCAATGGGTAAGAATCTGGTCGTAATCGGCCTGCAATGGGGCGACGAGGGCAAGGGCAAAGTCGTCGATCTGTTGACCGATCAGGTGCAGGCCGTGGTGCGTTTTCAGGGCGGCCACAACGCCGGCCACACCCTGGTCATAGGCGGCAAGAAGACCATTCTGTCGCTGATCCCCTCGGGGATTCTGCATGCGCAGGTGCAATGCC
This sequence comes from Steroidobacteraceae bacterium, assembly GCA_035577165.1. Lineage (GTDB taxonomy): Bacteria > Pseudomonadota > Gammaproteobacteria > Steroidobacterales > Steroidobacteraceae > Bog-1198. The sequence goes on from DATLVV010000518.1 coordinate 1,429, forward strand.
TGATCGGCAATGGCGTGGTGCTGTCGCTCGAGGCCTTGTTCAAAGAGGCCGATATGCTGATCGGGCAGGGCGTGCCGGTGCTTGAGCGCCTGCGGGTAAGTCCGGCATGTCCGCTGATTCTCTCCTCGCATGTGGCGCTGGATCGGGCGCGCGAGCAGGCGCAGGGCGCAAACGCCATCGGCACCACCGGCCGTGGGATTGGTCCTGCCTACGAGGATAAGGTGGCGCGCCGTGCATTGAGAGTGGCGGACTTGTTCCAGCACGAGCGATTTGCCTCGAAGCTGCGGGAAATTCTCGACTACCACAATTTCATTCTGCAGCAATATTTTCACCTTCCCGCCGTCGATTTCCAACAAGTGCTGGAATCGAATCTCGAGCTCGGCGAGCGGCTCAAGCCGCTGGTGGCGGATGTCACCGGCATCCTCGAGCAGTTGAGCGTCGACGGCGGCAACGTGCTGTTCGAGGGGGCCCAGGGCGCGATGCTGGACGTGGATTTGGGCACGTATCCCTTTGTGACCTCATCGACCACCACCGCCGGCGGAGCTGCGGCGGGCAGCGGCCTGGGTCCGCGGCGGCTGCACGAGGTGCTCGGCATCGTCAAGGCCTATGCCACGCGCGTCGGTGCGGGGCCCTTTCCGACCGAGTTGTTCGACGAATGCGGCGAGCATCTGTCGCGCGTCGGGCACGAATTCGGCTCGGTGACCGGGCGGCGGCGGCGCTGCGGTTGGTTCGACGCGGTCGCGATGCGCCGCTCCATTGTCCACAACAGCTGCTCGTTGCTATGCGTCACCAAACTCGATGTGCTGGACGGCCTGGACATGATTCGAGTCTGCGTCGGTTACAAGATCGGCGGCGCCACACTGTCGACGCCGCCCCTTCTGTCGGAACATTTCGCCGACGCCCAAGCCGTGTACGAAGAACTCCCGGGGTGGCCGGAGAGCACGGTCGGGATTACGCGCTACGAAGAGCTGCCCACCAATGCGCGTAAGTACCTCGAGCGTTTGCAGTCCCTGGTGGAGGTTCCCATCACCATCATCTCGACCGGACCGGATCGGGATCAGACCATCATTCGTCAAAACCCCTTCGGCTAGGCTCCCCGGGGAACCCACGCAGTCCGCCGCGGTCCCCTTAAGCAATGGGCCGCAGCGGAACAAGCCATGACCGACCATTGCCTGCCGGGCAGCGAACGAAGCGTAGTACCAGGGGCTCGAACTCTCGGACCCGCCGAGCCTACGGAGCGGCTGGAGGCGACGCTATTGGTGCGGCGTCAGTCTGCGGCTGAGCTGGCGGCCCGGGTGGCGGGAATCGCGACCGGCGGCAGATCGAGCCCGCTCTTGAGCCGGGAAGAATTTGCCGCTCGCTTCGGGGCAGATGCCGCGGATCTCGGCGCCGTGCGAAAGTTCGCAGCCAGCAACGGTCTCGCCGTGGTGCAGGAGGATGCGGCCCGGCGCACCGTGGTGCTGGCCGGAACCGTGGCGCAATTCAACGCCGCATTCAAAGTCGATCTGCAACGGATGAGCCATGCCGGCGGCAGCTACCGCGGACGCCTCGGCGCCGTCACCCTGCCGCCTGAGCTTGCCGGCATCATTGAGGCGGTGATGGGTCTCGACAACCGCCGGCAGGCCGCTGCGCATTTCCGCATGCGGCGTCCGGCAGCCCGCGCGGCCGTGTCCTACACGCCGATTCAGGTGGCATCGGCTTATGGTTTTCCGGGGGGCACCGGACAGGGTCAATGCGTCGCCATCATCGAATTGGGCGGCGGGTTTCGTCCCGCGGACCTGGACGCATATTTCCAAAATCTCGGCCTTGCATCACCCACGGTCGTGGCCGTGTCCGTGGATCATGCGCTGAACAATCCCACCGGCGACGCGAACGGACCGGATGGCGAGGTCATGCTCGATATCGAAATGGTGGGCGCAATCGCGCCCCAGGCGACCATCGCGGTGTATTTCGCTCCCAACACCGACGCCGGTTTTCTCGACGCGATTACCACGGCGATTCACGACGACACGCGCCGACCGTCGGTGATTTCCATCAGCTGGGGTGGTCCGGAGTCGTCCTGGACGGCACAGGCGATGACGGCCATGGACCAGGCGTTCCAGGCCGCGGCCGCCATGGGCATCACGGTGTGTGCGGCGTCCGGCGACAACGGCTCCAGCGACGGCGTGAATGACGGCGCCGATCATGTGGACTTTCCGTCCTCCAGCCCCTTCGCGCTGGCCTGCGGCGGCACCAGTCTTGACGCCGGCGCTGCGAGCATCCGTTCTGAAGTCGTTTGGAATGACGGCGCGGACAATGGAGCCACGGGCGGCGGCGTCAGCGGATTCTTTGCCTTGCCCAGCTGGCAGGCGAATCTAAGCGCGGTCGACAATGAGGGCGGATCCACCGCGCTGGCCAACCGCGGCGTTCCCGATGTGGCGGGCAATGCCGACCCGGAGACGGGCTACATGGTGCGGATCGACGGGGTGGACAGCGTGATCGGCGGCACCAGCGCCGTCGCGCCTTTGTGGGCGGCGCTGCTCGCCCGCATCAATCAAACAACCGGCAAGCCTGCGGGATTCCTCAATCCGCTCCTATACCAGAATTCGCAGGCGCTGCGCGACATCGTTCTCGGCAACAACGGCGATTTCAATGCTGCCGCGGGCTGGGACGCCTGCACCGGGCTCGGCAGTCCGAACGGCGCCGCGCTCGGCACCGTGCTCTAGCAGCGGTGTTGCGGCCGGGTTTCAATGCACATGGAACGAACCGCCGGAGCCGAATAAACCGATCAGGCCGATCAATATCAAATAAATCGCGATGATGTAGTTGAGCAGCTTGGGCATGACGAGGATCAAAATGCCCGCGACCAGCGCCACCAGCGGTGCTGCGGTGAGACTGATGTTCATACTCATAGGAGACCCCTGCGTAGCGTTACTTTTTTTACTGAAACAACTTCAGCGCGTTTTCGAGAGTTTTCAGCAGTCCCCATGAAAGCGGGATTCCGACCAAGACCCACAGAAGAATGAGGCGTGCATTCATAGCTCGGTGCTCCCCCGGAAGTGATATTTTTCATCCACGGCACGCATGGCGAAATTGCACAGGAACCCGATCAGCAACAACCCGCACATGATGTACATGGTGACCGAGTACGCCTGTGCCTTGGGTACTCCGTTGTCGATCTGATGCTGCCGGATGTAATTCACCAGCACGGGTCCCAATACCCCGGCGACCGACCAGGCGGTCAGCAACCGGCCGTGGATGGCGCCGACCTGGTAGGTGCCGAACATGTCGCGCAGGTAGGCCGGGATGGTGGCGAAACCGCCGCCATACATCGAGAGAATGATGCAGAAGGCCGCAACGAACAGACCCTCCTGGCCGAGATGACCGAGCGTCGGCACGCTCGAGTAGAGCACAATGCCGAGCGCGAAGAAGATCATGTAGGTATTGCGCCGACCGATGTAATCGGAAGTCGAGGCCCAGAAGATCCGGCCGAGCATGTTGAACAAGCTCAGCAATCCGACGAAGCTTGCCGCGGCCACCGGCGTCACCCGGCCGGTGAAAATTTCCTGGATCATGGGCGAGGCTTGTCCGATTACGCCGATGCCGGCGGACACATTCATGCACAACACCACCCACAGCAGCCAGAATTGCGGCGTGCGCCACGCCGCATCCACCGCCACATTGGCCGTTGTCACGAGTTGTTTGGGCTGCGCCGGTGCGGTCCAGCCGGCAGGTTTCCAACCGGCCGCCGGTACGCGGGCTGCATAGACGCCGATCATCATGAACATGAAGTAAATGACGCCCATG
>DATLVV010000519.1:0-3563 GCA_035577165.1 Steroidobacteraceae bacterium
CGATCCTGCGAACGGGCCCGCCGCGCATCCGAATTCCCGCTTCACGGTGGCCGCAAAACAGAACCCCGGTTATTCCAAACTGGCCGACGCACCGGGCGGGGTGCCCATCTCCGCCATCGTGTTCGGCGGCCGGCGCCGAACGCTGGCGCCGCTCGTGTATCAAGCACGCAATTGGCTGCACGGCGTGCTGGTGGGGGCCGGAGTCGCCTCGGAGACCACCGCCGCGGCCACCGACGCGGTGGGTGTCGTGCGCCGCGACCCCATGGCCATGTTGCCGTTCGCCGGCTACAACTTCGGCGACTACTGGGCGCACTGGATCAATGTCGGCGCGAAGCTCAAGACAGCGCCGCAGATCTTCCACGTCAATTGGTTCCGCCAGGACAATGCCGGCAAGTTTCTATGGCCGGGATTCGGTGAGAACCTGCGGGTGCTGCGTTGGATCATCGATCGCTGCAAGGGTGTCGCCACGGCGCGCGAGACGGCGATCGGTCACTTGCCGAACGCCGGCGACTTGGATCTTCAGGGGCTCGACATCACCGCGGGCGCGATCGATGAGCTGCTGACGGTGGACTCCAGGCTGTGGCGCGAAGAATTCGCGGGCATCGACCAGTATTTGAGCCAGTTCGGCGCACACGTGCCGGCGTCGCTCAAGACCGAGCTCAAGAGTGCGTTGGAGCGCGTTCACTCCTCGCAGGCGTAGCGGATCACCTGCGAGGAATTGCTGTCCGGCGCCTTGCCGAGACCGATCAGCCCTTCGCCGCGCAACTGCATGGAATCGCGCCGCACGAACGCTTCCTCGCCGTCCTTGCCGAGCACGAAGGTGCCGTTGGTGCTCTGATCGATAAGCATGAACTTGTTGCGATTGGTTTCCACGCGCGCATGCAGCCGCGAAATCAAATTGCCCTTGACCACCAGATCGTTCTCTTCCGCGCGGCCGATGGTGATGTTGGCGCGTCCCTCGGTGACCAGGACTTCCTGGCCTTGGTAGCGCAGCCGCAGCCGCTGGGATTTGTTGGCCTTTTCACGCTCGCGCGAGGAGATGGCGATCGCCGGCACCATGCTGGTGATGTCCTCGGTCTGCCACAGCACCTCGAACAGGGCCACTTCGCTGCTGCGGCCTTTCAACGTGGCGATGTCGATCTGGCGCACCGAGGCGCGCCAATCGCTCGATAGGCGCTCCACCATGGTCGCCGTGGTGATGATCTGGCCGGCCTTGGCCTGGCTGGTCATGCGATTCGCCGTGTGCACGGCGGAGCCGAAGATGTCGCGATTCTCCAGCACCACCGGCCCGAAGTTGCAGCCGATGCGAATGGCCACGGTCTGTTCGTCGACCTTGAGCTGCGGGTGCAGAACGATCTGCTTCTGCATCTGGGCGGCGGCGTTCAGCGCATCGTCGGCGGTCGGGAAAGTCGACATGACCTCATCACCCATGGTCTTTATGACCGTGCCGTGATTCTGATCGGTCGCCGCGCGCATGACATCGATACAAATGCCCACCATGTCGCGTGCGCGCAGATCTCCCAGCAGTTCATACAGCTTGGTGCTTCCGACGACGTCGGCAAATACGATGGCTACTTCTATTTCTTTGCCCATTTCCACGGCCATTATACTTAATATGGCACGACCGCCTCAGGACGTTTACGCCGCAAGCCCCGGATTTAGGATCGGAAGGGCCGAATACAGCGTTTCAGGCACCGCCTCCGGCCGTGCCGCAACCTCGGAAAGAAACCGCCGCCAGGCGCGAGCGCCCTCGCGTCCCGCCATCAAGCCGTGCATGTGCCGTGTGATCGAGTGCAGCCGGATGCCGCGCCGCGCACAGATTTTGGCATAGGCGACCACACGCTCGATGATCTCCCGAGGGTCGGGCACCTGCCATTCGGGGTTGATCAAGGCCTGTTCCAATTCGGCCAGCAATGCCGGCCGATGATAGACCGCACGACCGAGCATGACACCATCGAGTCCTGCAGCCACATGCTTGCCGGCTTCCACGGCTTGCGAGAGCCCGCCATTCAATATCACCTTGAGTTCCGGCCGCTCGCGTTTGAGCCGGTGCACGTACTCGTATTTCAACGGCGGAATCTCGCGGTTCTCCTTGGGGCTCAGTCCTCCTAATATGGCTGCCCGCGCATGCACGATGAGCGCATCGATGTCGGGCGCGACCGCAGCGACGAAGGCCGCGAAGAACTCGTAGTCGTCGCGATCATCGATACCGATACGGCATTTGACGGTCACCGGCAACGCCGTCGCGTCGCGCAGCGCCCGAACGCAGTCGGCCACCAGCGCCGGGCGCAGCATGAGACACGCGCCAAACGAGCCGTTCTTCACCCGATCACTCGGACAGCCGACGTTGAGATTGATCTCAGAAAAACCCGCGGCGGCGCCGATGCGTGCGGCCAAGCTAAGTTCCTTGGGATCACAACCGCCCAGCTGCAATCCGACCGGGTGTTCGGCCGGATGGTGCTCGAGCAAGCGGCGCGCGTCGCCGCGCACCAGCGCGGTGGAGACAATCATCTCGGTATACAGCAGCGCATGCGGCGCGTACAAACGATGCACGTAACGGCAGTGGCAGTCCGTCCAATCCATCATCGGTGCAACATTAAGTTTTCTGTCTAACATATTAATATATAATGGAATTCATCAAAAGACGACACTGCCCCTTCTGTCCGAGGCAGTGTAATTTACCAGTTGCAACATCCCCATGGCGTACTCAACGAGTTCTCGCCAAATGATATCTTCGGGCAAAGATTGAGGCCCTGCGTGCAAGTGGAGGCGGACTACCGATGAGCGAAGTCTGGGCGAAATGGGAAGGCCAGGTCATCAACGGAGTATTTCCGCTGCGACGCCTATTGGGCGTCTCCGACCACAGCGGTGTATTCCTGAGCGATTACAAGGCGCGAAACCTGCCCGATACCGCGATCAAGTTGACCCCGGCCAATGCCACCGGAGCCGAGGCCCAGCTCGCACAGTGGCGGGCCATTGCCGCCCTCGCCCATCCGCGCTTGATGCGACTCATTGCCATGGGGCGCTGCCAGCTCGGCGGTCTTCAGTTCCTCTTCGTCGTCATGGAATACGCGGAACAGAATCTGTCGCAGATTCTTTCCCAGCGCGCCCTCACCGTCGACGAAGTTCGGGAAATGCTGCCGCCGATTCTCGACGGCTTGGGGTTCCTGCACGGCCAGCGCCAGGTGCAAGGCCGGCTCAAGCCGACGAATATCCTCGCCGTCGGCGATCAGCTGAAACTAGCGAGCGACACCATCCGGCCTGAAGCGGACGGCAGGTTCTCCGCTGCGCGCGACATTTGGAGTCTCGGCGCCACCATCGTCGAGGCGCTCACGCAGCATCCTCCCGCGGGGACGGATGAGCGATTCGATCCGGCGTCGCTGCCGGCGGCCTTTCCCGCTGAGTTTGCGGGCATGGTGCGGCAATGTTTGAACGCCGATCCCGCGCAGCGGCCGACGCTGGCCGACCTCAAAGCTCAGCTCGCAGCGCGGCCACAAGGTGTGGTGACGTCACCGCCTCCGCCGAAACCGCCGACACCACCCCCGCCGGAAGCGCCGGCGCCG
>DATLVV010000520.1:0-3270 GCA_035577165.1 Steroidobacteraceae bacterium
GCGGTACAGCACGACTCCGCGGGACGGCCCTTGTTGCTGTTCGCTCCGGACGAAACCACGCGGGCGATGATCGACATGTATTCCCGGACCAACGCCGCGCTGATACCGGGACCCCTCGACGACGGCGCCATTGACCGCCTCAAGGCCCACGTGTCGGCGGCGCCGCAAAGCCTCGTCCTCGTGCAATTGCGCGGGCAATCAGCGGCGGAGCCATGGCAAGCGGCGGCGGGTTTTCGAGTGGTGCAACGCTATGCGCTGCCCCACGGCCGCCGCTACTCGCTGCTGCAACCGGACCGCGGACCGTGAATCACCTCGCCTGAGGGGTGGCAAGCAGATCCCGGTACAGCGCTTCGTACTTCAGGATCTGCCGGCTCCATGAGAAGTCCTGCGCCATCGCGTTCTGCATCAGCGTTTGCCAGAGTTTCGGCACCGCGTACCAATCGAGCGTCGTCCCGACGGCCCATCGCACGGCCGGAGAATCGTAGTCATTGAACACGCATCCGGTGCCGGTGCCGCTGTCGGGATTGAAGTGCTGCACGGAATCCGCCAGACCGCCGGTGTTGCGAACGATCGGAATGGTGCCGTAGCGCAGGCTGTACATTTGATTCAAACCGCATGGCTCGTAGCGCGAGGGCATGAGGAAAATATCGCTGCCTGCCTCGATCAGGTGTGCCAGCGATTCATCATAACCGGAGCGGAACGCCACGCGGCCTGGAAAACGCCGCGCCAGATCCTCGAAAAATGCCGCATAGCGATGATCGCCGCTGCCGAGCACGGCGAAGCCGAAATCACGCTGCTGCAGCATCGCCGGCAAGGCGTCGAACAAAAGATCGATACCCTTCTGCTCCGCAAGCCGCGTCACCATGCCGATCAGCGGCCGCGACCCCGCCGGGTCGAGGCGCATGGCCGCCATCAGCGATTCCTTGTTGATCCGCTTGCCGCCCAAATCCGCGGGTCCAAAATGCGCCGTCAAATACGCATCGTGCCGCGGATCCCAATCGTGGTAATCGACGCCGTTCAAAATGCCGACCACCCGATCCGGGCGCGCGCTCAAGGTCGACTGCATGCCCATGCCGAGCGGTCCCTCGGAAATCTCGCGGGCATAGGTCGGGCTCACCGTGCTCACCCGGTCGGCGTATCTGAGGCCCGTTCTCAATGGGTTGATGACCCCGTGCCTGAGGTCGTCGGCGTCCAGACGCGACTCGGGCGCATCCAGCCCAAGATCGGCGGCGGCGGTGCTCGGCATGACCCCCTGATAGCCGATGTTATGGATCGTCAAAACAGTGCGCGCGCGCAATGGGCCGGACGAATGCTGCGTCTTGACGTAGAGCGGCAGAAGAGCCGCATGCCAGTCATTGCAATGAAATATATCCGGCGCAATTCCAAGCCGGCGGCAGCCCTCGAGCACTGCGCGGGTGAACAGGATGAAGCGCCGATGCTCGTCCGGATCGACGGTGTAAAAATCGCGGCCATCGTACAGCGCCGGGCAGTCGACAAAATAGATCGCGATGTCCGTGCCGGGAAACGCGGCGGTTTGCAGGGAGAAGCGGTACTGCGTTGCGCCGATCTGCAGGGCCATCTGTTGGGCCACGGCAACGGGCTGCAGTTCAGGATGCGCCGCCCGAACCGCCGGGTACAACGGCATGAAAGCGCACACCTCGTGCCCCAACAGGCGAAGATTGCGCACCAAGGCACCGGCGACGTCCGCCAGTCCACCGGTCTTTGCGTACGGCAATATCTCCGAACTCAAGACACAGAGCTGCAATGCCGCCATGGCCGCCAGTCTAGCAAAGGCCTTAAAGCCGCCGCGAGAAAACGTGCAGGCGGTTGCCGAGTGTGGCAGTCTGGGAATGTATGCGACACGCCGCTCGTACCAACACCGGACGCTATGTCAGCCGATTGACGAGCGGGACTTTGGCGGTGGTCATGGCGGGCGGCCGCGGCGAACGCCTCAAAGCGCTCACTCAGCACCGCTGCAAGCCGGCGACTCCCTTCGGCGGCAAATTCATGATCATCGACTTCGTCCTGTCGAATTGCGTGAATTCCGGCATCCGGCAAATCGCCGTCCTGACTCAGTACAAAGCGCAATCGTTGATTCAGCACATTCAACGGGGCTGGAGCTATCTGCGAGGCGAGCTCGGTGAATTCGTCGAGTTGATACCCGCTCAGCAGCAGATCGGCGCGCACTGGTATCGCGGCACCGCCGATTCGGTATTCCAGAACCTGGACTTCATCCGCTCGCATCACCCGACGCATGTGCTCATCCTGGCGGGCGATCACATTTACAAGATGGATTACGGGCCGATGATCGCCTATCACGAGCAATGCGAGGCCGACATCACCGTCGGCGTCGTGGACGTGCCGTTGGAGCGCGCCAACGAGTTCGGCATCTTGACCACGGACGACACCAATCGCGTCACCAAATTTGCGGAGAAGCCGCAGCATCCGGATCCCATCATCGGGCAGGAAAATCTGGCGCGCGCATCCATGGGAATTTACGTGATCGGCATGGACCGGTTGGAGAAGATGTTGACCGACGACGCGGCCAACGAATCGAGCCGTCACGATTTCGGCAGAAACATCATCCCGCCTGCCCTCGGGCCGCTGCGAGTGTTCGCCTACCCGTTTCATGACGTCGAGACGCGCGCTCAAAACTACTGGCGGGACGTGGGCAATGTCGACGCCCTCTACGAAGCGAACATGGAGCTGATCGCGCTCAATCCCGAACTCAACATCTACGATCATCAATGGCCGATCTGGACCTATCAAGCGCAGCAGCCGCCCGCCAAATTCGTGCTCGACGAAGAAGGCCGGCGCGGGATGGCGGTCAATTCGATGGTCGCCGGCGGCTGCATCATCTCCGGCGCCTACGTGAAGGAGTCGCTGCTGTCGAATGACGTTCGCATTGAGGATGGCACCACCATAGAGCGGTCCGTGCTGCTGCCCGGCGTGACCATCGGCCGCCGCTGCAAAATCACGCACTGCATCCTGGATGAGAACTGCGTAATCCCCGATGGCATGCAGATCGGGCAGGACCTGGAGCTCGACGCCAGGCGCTTCTTCGTGACCGAGCGCGGAGTCGTGCTGGTCACCCAGGACATGCTGCGTGCGCCCGAGCGCGAGCTCGAGCGCGTCTAGGCCGCTGCTAGCGCAACTTCAGCGCGGACCAGGCATCGATCACGCCGGCCGATTCGATTCCCAGCATATCCGGCTGTCCCGCCACCTGGCCGCATAGCACCTTGACGTCGGCGCCGGACGTGCCCCATGGGC
>DATLVV010000521.1:0-15703 GCA_035577165.1 Steroidobacteraceae bacterium
GGTCGCGGCGGACGCGGGCTTGGCATTCTTGCTGAAGTCCAGATCCGCGGCCGACGGCGCCAGTGAATCGGCGGTGGGAACCGTATCGGCGTTGTTGCGGTATTCACAGCTCGAGCGCAAACGGTCCAGCTTGACTTTGAGAGCACCGGTGATCTGCTTCTGATTGGCGACCACGGCCTGCGCTTTTTGCACGCGCAGCATGAAGCCTTCGCAATCCGCGCGGGTGCCGAAGTTCATCTCATGCACCCGCCGCGCGACCGCTTCCTTGGCGCGCGCCGCAAGCCCGAACGCATCGACATTCTCGCACAGCAATTCCGCGAAGCTGATGATGGCAAGATTGATGTTGCGGCGGGCCGCCAACGAAATACCCGGAAAATCCGGCGCCGCTTCGCGGTCGATGGCGCTGCGTTCGGCATGCAGATCGCCCACCGCCGCGTCGGCGACGACCACTTGGTTGCGCAGCAATTCGAGGGATTTCTGACCGCGACGGCGCCTGAAGTAGTGCCAGAATGCGGTCAGCCGTTCGATCTCATTTTGCGCCGTGGACAAGTGCCGGCGCTGCAAGTCGGCCTGCGCCGCAGCCTCCTCCAGGCGCCGATCGACGTCCGCGAGCCGGGCGCCTTTTGCCGCCTCGGCATCCGCCTTGTGCTTGGCCACTTCTCGGGCTTCTTGCTGACGCGTCAGATCGGTGGCGAAAGCGGATAGCTGCTGGTGACACACCTTCCACAGGGCGCGCAGTTGAAAAAACACCAGTGCGCCGAAGCCGGTCTTCGGATCGCCCAGCAGATCGCCGAGCGCATCCAGTTGCTCCTGCACCCGGATGGTCGCGCCTTCCTGCTGCTTGAGGCGATCGCGCAGCAGGTGGAATTCGTCCTTGAGGTCCGCGTAGGCCTTCTTGAGGCCCGCGCGATTCTGGAACAGCTGCATGAGCCGTTCCTCATCCGGACTCACGGCCCCCCCGTCCAGACCTCCTTTGAGAAAACTCAGCTTATCGATCAAAGTCCCGCCTTAGACAAAAGATAAATTGCGGGACGTCCAGCGACTGCCGGGGCATTCCGGCCGCTAGAAGTGATGCCCCCGCTCGGCACAATACTCCAACCATTTATTTAACATCATGTTACGAGTCCAGCGCTGATCCAGTTCACGCTTGAGTTGAGACTGCAGCTGAGCGAGTTGCGGGTGGCGTTGGAACCCCCGAAAACTGCGCACCTCGGCCAGACGCGCATCGTGATAGACGCAGACCTCCAAATCCGGATCGCGGACCGGGGCCTGGTCCAGGTCAAACTCATATGTGAGGCGAAACACACTCGTGTAGCGGCACAATTCCTGCGGGATGAGATGGAGATCACAGTCCGAGGCCACCTGCGACACACGTCGCGTGGTCACCGCACGCAGATCTTGCACCAACCAGCCCAAGCGCACGAAATTGCTTTCATACAGCGTCATCAAACTGACAAAGCTGCCGGGCCGCGCTCGCCAAGAAGTTTTGCACCATTGGTCCGCTATCATGCGTGGAACTATACCATGCGCTTGCGGATTGTCAGGGCCGCAGGCGCCGCTCGATCCCGGTGCGGTCGAGAATTCTGCTGGAGATTTCCTCGATGGAAACTTCAGTGGCGTCCAGCATTGGAATGCCGTATCGCTCGAGAAGCGACTCCGCCGCTCTGACTTCGAAGGCCACTTGCGCCGCCGACGAGTAGCGGCTGTCGGGGCGGCGCTCGTTGCGGATCTGTTGCAACCGGTCGGGCTTGATGGTCAAGGCAAACAACTTGCGCACGTAGGATTCGAGCGCGCGCGGCAATTTCCGCGACTCCAGATCGTCCTCTGTCAGCGGATAATTAGCCGCAAATATACCGTATTGCATCGCCAGGTACAGGCAGGTCGGCGTTTTTCCGGAACGCGATACGCCCACCAGGATCACATCGGCGCGCTCGTAGTCGCGCACCACCGAGCCATCGTCGTTGGCCAGGGCAAAATTCGTGGCGTCTATGCGCGTGGCATACGCGTGCGTATCCGCCATGCGGTGTGTCCTACTTGCGACATGGGTGGATTGCGTCTTGAGTTCGTTCTCGAGCGGTGCTAGGAACGGATCGAAGAAGTCCAAAAAAAATCCGCTGCTGCCGCGGACGACGTTGCGCACTTCTTCCGACACGAGCGTGCTGAAGATGATCGGCCGCACGCCTTCTTGGGCGCCGACCAGATCGATCTTGCGAACCGCCTCGATCGCCTTGTCAACCGTGGCGATAAATGGCACAGTCACTTGGCGAAATTCGATGCCGTCGAACTGCGTCATGAGACTGTGGCCCATTGTTTCTGCAGTAATGCCCGTTTGGTCGGAAACAAAAAATACGGTTCTTTTGATCACGGTAGCCTCGACTGTTGGCGACGCCGTCAGCCAAAGTGTTCCACGTAAGCCCCCATCCTACAAGCAGTGCACATGAAGCCCTACATCATTCCATTCGAGCAGCTGAGAAATAAAGACGTCGAACTGGTCGGGGGCAAGAACGCTTCCATCGGCGAAATGATCTCGGGGCTGGCGAATCTCGGCGTTTCGGTGCCCGGCGGTTTCGCCACCACGTCGCATGCCTACCGCGACTTCCTGGCGCAGGAGGGACTCGATGCGCGAATCCGCGACGCGCTGGCCGATCTTGATGTTGAGGACGTCGAGCGGCTGGCGGTCGTGGGAGCGCAGATCCGCGGCTGGATGCTGGCCACTCCGTTTCCGCAGCGGTTGCACCAGGAACTTCTCGATTCCTGGCGCGCGATGGGCGCGGCAAGCGGCGCGGCGCAGGAATTCGCCGTCGCCGTGCGTTCCTCCGCCACCGCCGAAGATCTGCCGGAAGCATCCTTCGCCGGGCAGCAAGAAACCTTCCTGAACGTGCGCGGCGAGGAACATTTGATGGCCTGCGTACATGAAGTGTACGCCTCGCTGTTCAACGACCGTGCCATATCCTACCGTGTGCATCACAAATTCGATCACAGCGCGGTGGCCCTCTCGGTCGGCGTGCAGCACATGGTGCGAAGCGATCTCGGCACCGCCGGGGTCATGTTCACCCTGGACACTGATTCCGGATTTCGCGACGTGGTGTTCATCACGGCCGCCTATGGTTTGGGCGAAACCGTGGTGCAGGGCGCCGTCAATCCGGATGAATTCTATGTGTACAAGCCGGCGGTGCGCGCCGGCCGCCGCGCGGTGCTGCGCAAGAACCTCGGCGGCAAGGCGATCAAGATGGTGTATGGCGAGCCGGGATCGAAGGAGCGCGTGCGCACGGTCGATGTGCCGCCGGCCGACCGGAATCGCTTCTCTCTCGACGAAGCAGACATCCTCAGTCTGGCGAAGCAAGCATTGACCATCGAAGAGCACTATGGCGCGCCGATGGACATCGAATGGGGCAAGGACGGTACCACCGGCAAGATCTACATCCTGCAGGCGCGCCCGGAGACCGTGCAGAGCCGCGCCGGACGCACCATTCTGCGATTCACGCTCAAGGCGCGCTCGAGGGTGGTTGCGAGCGGGCGCAGCATCGGTCAGCGCATCGGCGCCGGGCACGCGCGCATCATCAGGGATGTGAGGGAAATGTCGCGGGTCCGCGCCGGCGACGTGTTGGTGGCCGACATGACCGATCCGGACTGGGAACCGGTGATGAAGCGCGCATCCGCCATCGTCACCAACCGCGGCGGACGCACCTGCCACGCGGCCATCATCGCGCGCGAACTCGGCATTCCGGCGGTCGTCGGCTGCGGCACGGCGACATCCGCCGTCAAGGAGGGCCAGCCGGTCACGGTGTCCTGCGCCGAGGGCGATGCCGGATATGTGTACGACGGCATGCTCGAATACGATCAGCGCTCCATCGAAATGGATGCGATGCCGCCGATTCCGGTGAATATCACCATGAACGTCGGCAATCCCGATCGCGCGTTCGACTTCGCCGGAATTCCGCACAAAGGGGTGGGTCTCGCGCGCCTCGAGTTCATCATCAACCGCATGATCGGCGTTCATCCGCGGGCATTGTTGGAATTCGACAAGCAGAGTCCCGAACTCAAGGACACCATCACCAAACAGATCGCCGGCTACGACGGGCCGGTCAATTTCTACGTCGACAAGCTGGCCGAAGGCATCGCACAGATTGCCGCCGCCTTCGCGCCGGAGCCGGTGATCGTGCGGCTGTCGGATTTCAAATCCAACGAATATGCCAATTTGATCGGCGGCAAGAATTACGAACCGCACGAAGAGAATCCCATGCTGGGGTTTCGCGGCGCATCGCGCTACATCGACAAGGTCTTCAGACCCTGCTTCGAACTCGAATGTCGCGCCTTGAAACGCGTGCGCGACGAGATGGGATTGACCAATGTGCAGGTCATGGTGCCGTTCGTGCGTACGGTCGGCGAGGCGAAAGCGGTGACCCAGCTGCTCGCCGAGAACGGACTGAAGCGCGGCGACAACGGCCTCAAACACATCATGATGTGCGAGCTGCCCACCAACGCCCTGCTCGCGGATCAATACCTCGAGTACTTCGACGGCATGTCGATCGGCTCAAACGACATGACGCAGCTCGCGCTCGGCCTGGACCGGGATTCGAGCGTGGTGGCCAAGTCGTTCGATGAGCGTGATGATGCGGTCAAGGCCCTGATGTCCATGGCCATCAAGGCCTGCAAGCGCCAGGGAAAATACGTCGGAATTTGCGGACAAGGCCCCTCCGATCATCCGGAGCTGGCGCGCTGGCTGCTCGATCAGGGCATCGACAGCCTGTCATTGAATCCCGACACGGTGGTCGAGACCTGGATGTTTCTCGCGGGCGATACTCCCGCCTGACGGCCGCGGCGCTACAACGGGCGCAGCAGGTGCTCACGGTAGTACTGCAGTTCGCGGATCGACTCGCGCACATCGTCCATGGCCAGGTGGCTGGAGGCCTTGCGAAAGCCCTCCGCCACCGGCGGCGCCCAGCGCTGCGCCAATTCCTTGAGCGTGCTCACGTCCAGGTTCCGATAGTGAAAAAATCGTTCGAGCGCCGGCATGTGGCGCGCCAAAAAGCGCCGATCCTGGCAAATGCTGTTGCCGCACATCGGCGATCGTCCCGGTTCCGCCCACGCTTCGAGAAACCGCAGCGTCTCTCGTTCAGCGGACGCGGCGTCGATGGCGCTCGCGCGTACCCGCGCGCTCAAGCCGGAGCGGCCATGCTGATTGCGGTTCCAGTCGTCCATGGCGTCAAGCACGGCGTCGCTCTGGTGTACGGCAATCACCGGTCCCTCGGCAAGCACATGGAGGTGTTTGTCGGTTACGATCGTCGCGATCTCTATGATGAGATCGGATTCCGGCTTGAGGCCGGTCATTTCCAAATCGATCCAGACGAGATTTTCAGGGGATTTCATGAGATCCAGGCGGCCAAAAGCGGCATGGTAGCAGAGCACGCAGAGTCGAAAGACCCCGTCAGCGGGGTCGGCACGGTGCTCGCAAGCTACGGCCGGGGCGTCCTGGTGCAGGCGGATGGCGTAACCCTGCATTGCGCGCTCTCCGGGCGCAAGCAACGCGTGGTTTGCGGCGATCGCGTAGCCTGGGCGTATCCACCGGCCGCCGATGGTCCGTCGATTCAATCCGTCGAGCCGCGCCGTAACCTCATCGAGCGCATCGATGCGCGAGGCCGCGCTGAGCCTGTCGCTGCCAACATCGACCGGCTCGCCATCGTGGCCGCGGCCGAACCCGCGCCGGACTGGTTCTTGGTCGACCGCTACTGGGCCGGGGCCGTGCTGAAGGACTTGGACGCCTTGCTCATCGTCAACAAGCTGGATTTGGGGGCTCAGACCCTTCAGGCGGAGCTCAAGACCTATCGCGACCTGCAATTGAATTGCATCGAAGTCTCGTCCCAAACGGGAACGGGCGTGTCCGAGCTCGAACCCTTCCTGGCAGACGGCGTGACGCTTCTCGTCGGTCAATCAGGCGTCGGCAAGTCTTCCTTGGTGAACGCCCTGGCGCCTGCAGCCGCAGCGCAGACCGCCGAGCTGACCCGCGACGATGAGGGGCGTCACACCACCACCACGGCACGCTGGTATGCGCTCGGCACTCATTCGGCGATCATCGACGCGCCGGGAGTCCGCGATTTCGCACCGCCGGCGAGTTTGGTGCGCGCGGCCGAACGCGGCTTCAAGGAAATCCATCAAATCGGCGTCCACTGCCGGTTCAAGGATTGCCGGCATCTGGAGGAACCGGGCTGCGCCGTACGCACCGCCGTCGTCGCCCTTGAGATCGCTCCGCGGCGCTACGAGAGTTATCGGCGGCTGTGCCGCCTGTACGAAAAATTGGCCCCGTAGCGTACCGACTCAGGAGACGTTGGTGCGTCCGGCCAGGGCGTGCGCCAGTGTGCCGCCGTCGACATACTCCAATTCGCCGCCGACGGGCACGCCATGGGCGATTCGCGATGCCTTGATTCCCAGACGCAGCGCAAGCTCCCCCAGATAGTGCGCGGTCGCCTCCCCCTCCGCAGTCGGGTTGGTGGCCAAAATCACTTCACGCACTTCGCCCTGGTTCAGCAGGCGTTCGAAATCGTCCAATCCGAGTTCCGCCGGCCCCACCCCGTCGAGCGGCGACAAATGGCCCATGAGCACGAAGTAGCGGCCGCGAAAACCCCCGGATTGTTCGATGGCGACGACGTCGGCGGGCGACTCCACCACGCAGAGCTGCGCCAGGTCGCGGTTGGTCGCGGCGCAAATTCCGCACAAGTCGCTCTCGGTCAGCATGCGGCACTGTTTGCAATGACCGACGTTGTCGAGCGCTTCAGCCAGGGCCCGGCTCAACGCCTTGCCGCCGTCGCGATCCCGCTCCAGCAGATAGAACGCCATGCGCTGCGCCGATTTTGGACCGACGCCGGGCAGACAACGCAATGAATCGATCAAGCGCGCGAGGGTCGGGGTGTACTTCATCGCCGCGCCGTATTCCTCAAAACGGCAGCTTCATGCCCGGCGGAAGATTGAGCCCGGACATGAGCCCGGAATATTTCTCCTGACTTCGCGCGGCGATTTTCCGCACCGCATCGTTGACGGCCGCCACCAACAGGTCCTCGAGCATATCCTTGTCTTCACCCAGCAATTTCGGTTCGATGGTCACCTTCTTCGCTTCGTGATTTCCATTCAACGTGACCTTGACCATGCCCGCTCCGGACTCGCCGGTGACTTCGAGTTCCGCGAGTTCCGCCTGCGCCTTCTTCATGGTCTCCTGCATCTGCTGCGCCTGACGCATCAGGCCGCCCAATCCACCCTTCATCATGCCGTTCTCCTCATTGCTAATTCGCGGGTTTCACGGAAGCCGCATCGACATCGGCGCCGAACCGTTCGCGAAGGCCTTTGACCGCGGGATCCGCCTCGAACGCCGCTGCCGCGCGAACGATTTTGTCCTGTTCATCGAGCGCCCGTTGCCGCGCGGGCGTGGCCAAGTCCGCTTGAGCGGTCTCGAAGAGGATCCGAATGTCGCGGCCGAGATACTTCGACAGCCCTTGGAGCAATTTGTCCTCGATGGAGCGCACGCGCCGGTCCGCCGTCGATTGGTCGAGCTGCAGCGTCAGGACATCGCGCTCGAATTTTGCCGGCACGCAATTCAAGGCAAATTGACGCACCATGCCGCTCAAATTCGCCGCTTCGAGCACCGCCGGCCAGTTGCTCGCATCGATGCTCGTCAACCGCACCAGGGATAAATTCTGCGCAGGCGCCCCCGCGCCCGGCGCGGCCGCCGCCGCCGGGCGGGAAGCGGAACGCGCTTGGGTGCCGGCGTCGGCAGTCTCGGGGCGGAATGCCAGCATTCGCAACAAGGTCATCTCGAATCCGGCGCGAGGCTCCGGGGCCATGGCCAGATCGCGGCGTCCACCCAGGGCGATTTGATAGTAGAGCTGAACATCTTCGGGCGCGATCGCCTGCGCCAGCCGGGCGAGCGACTCCGAGTCGAACTCCTCATCCTGCTGGGCGGCTTCGGGAACGATTTGCACGATCGCCACGCGCTGCAGGAAGGCCGCCATTTCAACCAATGCGCGATCATAGTCAGGGGCGTCGCGATCGAGCTCACCGACTTCAGCCAGCAGCGCCGGCCCGTCGGCGCGCGACAATGCTTCGACCAGACGGGACACATGGCCGCGGTCGATGGTGCCGAGCATGGTGCGGGCATTTGCCTCGTTCAGCGCGCCGCCGCCGAACGCGATCAATTGATCCAACAAGCTCAAGGCATCGCGCATGCTGCCGTCGGCCGCACGCGCCAGCAGCGCCGCGGCTGCGGGCTCGAACGGCAAATTCTCCGCCGCGGCGATGAACTTCAGGCGCTCGCCGATCAGCGAGGCCGGCAGGCGTTTCAGGCTGAACTGCAGGCAGCGGGACAGCACGGTCACCGGCAGCTTTTGCGGATCGGTGGTGGCCAGCAAGAATTTGACGTGTGGCGGGGGTTCCTCGAACGTCTTGAGCAGGGCATTGAAGGAATGGTTGGACAACATGTGCACCTCGTCGATGAGGTACACCTTGTAGCGGCCGCGGGTCGGGGCATATTGCACGTTGTCGAGCAGTTCGCGCGTATCGTCGACTTTGGTGCGCGAGGCGGCGTCGACTTCGATGAGATCGACGAACCGACCCTCATCAATTTCCCGGCAGGAAGCGCAGACGCCGCAGGGATTCGAACTCACCCCTGCGGTCTCGCAATTGAGCGACTTGGCGAGAATCCGGGCAATGGTCGTCTTGCCGACCCCGCGGGTGCCCGTGAACAGGAAGGCATGGTGCACCTTGCCGCTGTCGAGCGCATTGGCCAATGCGCGCAGCACATGCTCCTGCCCCACCATTTCGGCGAAGCGCTTGGGGCGCCATTTGCGCGCTAATACGATATAGCTCATGTATTTAAGTTTAGCTGCGGAACGCGGCGGTCGCGTGTCTTTTGGGAGGCGACCCGCGCCAGCAGGACTTCGGCGCCCGACTTAAAGCTGCTACCGCTGCTCCCTTCCGGGCCTGACGGGGTTCGCGGCCAGTCGTCGCGAAGATGCAAGCGCGAGCCGCCATAAACAGGCCGGCCGGCGGATCATTTGGCAAAGTTACCCATCGAGTGGCGGAGAGGGTGGGATTGACTCGGGCCGCGGCGGCCCTCGCCCTGCGGGCGCCGTCGCGAAGACGCTCCGGCGTCCTGCGCCGCCGCTGCGCGGCGGCTGGTCGAACCCGAGGGTTCGAACCCCTCCTCCACACCTCAACACAACGACTTCAGTTTAAACGATTTGACTCCGCCGCACCGAATCGAGTGGCGGAGAGGGTGGGATTCGAACCCACGAACACGGTTAGGTGTTACACACTTTCCAGGCGTGCGCCTTCGACCGCTCGGCCACCTCTCCACGCGGCCGCAAGGGTACCGGAGGACACCCACGCGATCAAATCTAACCGCTGGCAGCCTTATTGGGCGGCGCCGGCTTGTAGCGCGGTGGAGTGTCGAGGCAGGCATCCTTGGGCCCCGGCGGCGGCGGCGTGAGATCCACCGTCGGGATGACCAACGCCCCCTGGGTATTCGGTGTATCGAGCCCTGACGGCACTTTCAGCGGCGGCGCCTGCGCAGCCCGTTGATATTCCTGTTGAGAATGACAATCCGACTTACCGAACATGTGACAGCCGCTCATGAGCGCTGCCGCAAAAACCAACATCCATACTCGATCAAGACTCATGCTGCTTGGTCCTCAAGGGTAACTCCGGCGTCCCGCATCGCGCGCAGCACCGTATCGTGGTGCGCGGCTGACAGTTCGACCAATGGTAGGCGGATTGCGTTCCCGATGAGGCCCATTCTCGCCACTGCCCATTTGACCGGTATCGGGTTCGCTTCAACAAATAGATCTTTATGTAAAGGCTGCAGGCGGAGGTCAATCGCCTGCGCCGCAGCCAAATCCCCCGACAGTGCAGCGGCGCAGGCCTCGTGCATGCGCCGCGGTGCGACGTTGGCTGTGACCGAAATGACCCCGCGCGCACCCAGATTCATCAAATCAAGGGCTGTGGCGTCATCGCCCGACAACAGCGTGAACTCCGGCGGGCAGGTATTCAGAATCTCGCGCGCCCTGCTCAACGATCCGGTCGCTTCTTTGATCGCCGCGATCTGCGGGTTGCGCGCCAGCCTGGCGACCGTGCTCGGCAACAGATCCACCGCAGTGCGGCTCGGCACATTGTACAGAATAACGGGAACTTCGGAGGCCTCGGCGGCAGCCATGAAATGCCTGAACAGCCCTTCCTGCGTGGGTTTGTTGTAGTAAGGCGTCACCAGCAGCACCGCATCGACGCCAAGCCGCGTCAACGCTCGAGTCCGTGCCACGGTGCCCGCGGTCGAATGGGTGCCCGCCCCGACGATTACCTTGATTTTGCCGCGGCAGCGCGCAACGGCCCGGCGCGTGAGTTCCTCGACTTCGTCCACCGACAGCGCCGGTGACTCGCCGGTGGTGCCGGCGACGACGATTCCGTCCGAGCCCTCGCGCGCGTGAAAATCCAGCAATTGATCCCACGCCGGCCAGTCCAGGCCGCCGTCGGCAGTCATCGGCGTCACAATCGCTACCATGCTTCCGGAAAACATCAAGGGGCCCCGCCGCAAATATCGCTACCTTAAGTGGCGGACATGCACCCTGGCAAGCGCTCATCCGGTAGAATTTAGGGCGATGAAACAACATATCGTGATTTCCGCGGTCGGCGGCGACCGCGTGGGGATGGTCCACGAACTTTCCAAGGCGATTGCCGACTGTGGGGGCAGCATCAGCGAAAGCCGGATGACCTGCCTTGGCAACGAGTTTGCCATGCTGCTGCTGGTAAACGGCAATTGGCACACCCTGGCCAAACTCGAGGGCGAGTTCAAAAAGCTTGGCGACGCCACGGGCATGAACATCCAGCTGCGGCGCACGGAAGAGCGGGCCGCGCGCAACGACATGCTTCCCTACTCCATCGATGTGGTTTGTCTGGACCAGACCGGCATCGTCGCGGGCCTTTCCGGATTCTTTGCGCAACGCGGCGTGGACATCGCCGAGTTGTCGACGCGCTCCTATGCCGCCGCGCATACCGGCGCGCCGATGTTCTCCGTGCAGATGATCGTGAACGTGCCGAGCCGGTTGCACATCGGGGTGCTGCGCGAGGAGTTCATGGACTTCTGCGACCACCTGAATTTGGACGCCATTTTCGAACCGGTAAAAAACTGACCGACCATGAGCAAAATCGACACCGGCAAGAAGGCCCCGCAATTTACCCTCGACGGCACCGGCGGCAGTTGGTCTCTGAGCGACGCGGCCGGCTCCGCCGTCGTCGTTTACTTCTATCCGCGCGACAACACTCCGGGTTGCACTCAAGAGGGGGAGGACTTCGCCGCCGCCCACGCGCAGTTCAAGAGAGCCAAGGCCTCGATCATCGGCATCTCGGCCGACAGCTTGGAAGCGCACCGGAAGTTCAAGGAGAAGATGGGATTCCCGTTCGAATTGTTGAGCGATCCCGACAAGAAGGTGTGCAAGCTCTATGACGTGATCCAGGAAAAGAGCATGTATGGCAAGAAATTCATGGGGATCGAGCGCAGTACCTTCCTCATCGACGATAAAGGCGTACTGCGCAACATATGGCGCAAGGTCAAGGTGAACGGTCACGCCGCGGCGGTCTTGGCGGCGGTGAAGGCACTGTGACCGGGGCCGGGCGGCCTGCAGCGACCGCGATGGCGAAGGCCCGTCAGGGCAAGCAGCAGCGCCGTATCTTCGTGCTGGACACGAATGTACTGATGCACGATCCGACCGCCATTTTCCGCTTCGAGGAACACGACGTTTACATTCCAATGACCGTGCTCGAGGAGCTCGACGCAGGGAAAAAAGGACTGTCGGAGTCGGCGCGCAACGTACGTCAGGTCAGCCGCTTTCTCGACGAGCTGATGAAGGGTGCCAGCAAGAAGCAGATCGATCGCGGACTGGCCCTGCCGACGGCAGTGCCGATCAACCATGGCAAGCGCCCGCCGGGTGGCCGCCTGTTCTTTCAAACTCAATTGTTGGAATCCGTGTTGCCGGACAGCCTGCCCGGGCATGGAGCGGACAACGCGATCCTGGCCAACACTCTGGCCCTGCAGCAGAACTACCCCGCGGCACGAGTCACCCTGGTATCGAAGGACATCAATTTGCGGATCAAAGCCGCCATCCTCGGGGTGCAGGCTGAAGACTATTCGAGCGACAAGACCATCGAGGACGCGGACTTGCTGGCCAGCGGCGTGCAGCAGCTGCCGCCGAATTTTTGGGAAAAACACGGCAAGGGCATGGAATCGTGGCAACAACAGAGCCGCACCTACTATCGGGTGCGCGGTCCCCTGGTCCGTGAATGGCACGCCAACCAATTCATCTACGATCCCGGCGAAAACGGCGTCGAGGCCATTGTTCGCAAATTGGAAGGCGACACGGCGATTCTGGAGATCACGCTCGACTACCGCGCGGAACGCAACAACGTTTGGGGAGTCACCGCACGCAACCGCGAACAGAATCTCGGACTGAACCTGTTGATGGACCCCGAAATCGATTTCGTAACGGTACTCGGTCCGGCGGGCACGGGAAAAACCCTGCTGACTCTCGCCGCGGGGCTGGCTCAAACGCTGGACCACAATCGCTTCAGTGAAATCATCATGACGCGAGTCACGATACCGCTGGGCGAGGACATCGGTTTTCTCCCGGGCACAGAGGAAGAAAAAATGGAGCCCTGGATGGGTGCGCTGATGGACAACTTGGAGGTCTTGACGCAGGGTCAGACGGGAGGCACGTGGGGACGAGGCGCCACCAACGATCTGCTCAGGCACCGCATCAAAATCCGCTCCTTGAATTTCATGCGGGGGCGCACGTTCCTGAACCGTTTCATCATCATCGATGAAGCTCAGAATTTGACCCCCAAGCAGATGAAGGCGCTGGTTACCCGTGCCGGGCCGGGCACGAAAATGGTTTGCTTGGGCAATATCGCGCAAATCGACACCCCCTACTTGACCGAGACCACCTCGGGCCTCACTTATGTGGTCAATCGGTTCCATGGCTGGGCGTTCTCGGGCCATATCACGCTGGTGCGCGGCGAACGCTCGCGTCTGGCAGACTACGCCTCCGAAGTTCTTTGATCTGACGGCAAATATGAGCGAACTTTGGGTCTTGAACCGCACTCCAACGACCACGGAGGCAGAATGTCGTTGTTGAAGTCCCTATCCGCGTTTGCGGGCGCCGCTGCGATCACCACCATGGTCGGCGTGGGCTGGGCCGCGGGCGCGTCCATGGGTTCGAGCGCCGCCGAGCAGGACCTGCCGGATTTGGGAAGTCCCGCAACCGCCGCCGTTTCGCTCGAGGACGAGTACCGGGCGGGCCTCGGTTGGTTCAGCAGCATGCGCCAGACGGGCGTGGTCCTTGAAGATCCCGAGGTCAGCGACTATATCCAGGAGATCGGCCACAGTCTGTCGAGCCGCGCCGAGGAAGGCCAGCACCAGTTTTACTACTTCGTGGTGAAGGATCCCGTCGTCAACGCTTTCGCGATGCCGGGAGGGTTCATTGCCATCGACAGCGGCTTGATCCTGGCGACGCGAAACGAAAACGAACTCGCCGGAGTCATGGCCCACGAGACGGCGCACGTGACTCAACGGCACCTGGTCCGGCAGCTCATCGACCAAAGCCATGCCAGTCTCGTGTCCACCGCCGCGATGTTGGCGGCGATTCTTCTGGGGGCCACCGCCGGGCGCGGCGGTAACGGAGACGCCATGGAGGGAGCGATCCTTGCGACGCAAAGCGCCGCGATCCAGCACCAAATCAACTACACGCGCGCCAGCGAATTCGAGGCGGACCGCATCGGCATCGGCACCATGGCGAGCGCCGGATACGACCCGTTGGGAATGGCAAGCTTCTTCGACTACATGTCGCGCAGCGGACCGGAACCGAGCCGCGTCAACGCCGTGCAATTCTTGATCGATCACCCTATATTTTCCGATCGCGTCGCCGAAGCAAAGAATCGCGCGGACCAGATCGGGCGTATTCGCCACCCCGATTCTCTGGGCTACACATTGATGCGCGAGCGCTTGAGGTCAGTCGTGGGCAATCCGCAGGCCGCGCGTGAGTACTATGCCAACCTCGCCAAGAACGGCGCCGGCCGCAGCATCGAGGATCGCTACGGAAAGGACGTGGCGGACATTGTTACCCGCAATCCGTCCTCGGCCATTGCCGATCTGCAGGATCTCATCAAGGAGTATCCGAAGATCAATCAATTTTACGGCGCGCTCGGTCAAGCGTATTTGGCGAACGGGCAATTGAAAGAATCTCAGGCCATACTGGAACAAGCGGAGACCCTGTTCCCGCGAAACGTTCCCATCACCGTGCGTCTCGCGGAAACCTTGATGCGTAATGGCGACAACAAGCGCGCGCACCTCATCCTGGACGATCTCTTCAACGTGGTGGAGCCGACACCCGACCAAACACGCCTGATCGCAAAGGCCGCCTACGCGGCCGGCGACGTTGCGGATTCGTACTACTATATGTCGTACTTTTATCTGATGAGCGGGGATTTCAAGATGGCCCTCAATCAGCTGCAGCTTGGCCTTGGAATGCCCGGACTTGATCCCATTCAGCGTGCACGCTTCAGTGCGCGGCTCGAAGAAGTGCGCGCCGCGATGCCCAAAGACCGGAAAAACACGGTTGCTGACGACAACGGCGGCAGCGGACGGCATTAGCGACCCCCCAAACGACCTCTGTATCACAGCGGTCGACCCCTGTATCGTTCGGACACCAGACACCATCTGCGGAGAATTAATACATGCCATATGCTAGGACGCGCGCGGCGCTCGTTGTGGTATTCACCCTGAGCGCCAGCGCGTGCGTTACGTTACCGCCCAATAGCCAGCGCGTGCCGCAGGACCCCTGGGAGTCCTGGAACCGCGGCGTATACAAATTCAATGACGTCCTCGATCGGGCGATCGCCAAGCCGATTGCGAAGGGCTACGTGCACGTGGTGCCTCACCCGATCCGTACCGGCGTCAGCAATTTCTTCGACAATCTTAAAATGACCACGGTCATGCTGAATGATGCCCTGCAGGGAAAATTTCGGGCGTCGGCGACCGATCTTGGGCGATTTCTGCTCAACTCGACGGTCGGTATTGGCGGGATACTCGATCCGGCCAGCTCGGCCGGTTTGGACAAGAACAACGAAGATTTCGGCCAAACTCTGGGCCATTGGGGCGTGCACGCCGGTCCCTTCGTCGAGTTGCCGGTGTTCGGTCCCTCGGATCTGCGCGATGCACCGGCCCGCCTCGTGGACGCATACACCAACCCTCACGCGTACGTCCGCAACGTCTACTGGAAGTGGGGTTTGTACGGCGCGTACCTGGTCGACGACCGGGCAAGTCTATTGCCGCTGGACGACACCTTGCAGCATGTCTATGACCCATATGCCTTCATTCGGGACGCCTACTTGCAGCGCCGTGCCTACCTGGTGTCCGACGGCAAGGTCAGCGATGAGCAGCTCGTCGATCCGGGGGCCGACACTCCGGATTCGGACAAACCCGAGGGCGACAAGCCCGCGCCTCCGCCCCCGGCACCGACGCCGCCCACGGCACCAACGCCCACGACAGCGCCGGCGCCCTAAGCGCGGAGGAATCACATCAGGGCCCCGACTATGGCGGGTTATACTTCCTCAGGAACTCCACCGACGCCTCCAGCATTTGCAATCGAGTTTGGCTGCCCGACAGCCAATGATC
>DATLVV010000522.1:0-5701 GCA_035577165.1 Steroidobacteraceae bacterium
CGCTCGGGGTTTTATCGGCTGAAGACTCCGGAGGCCGAACAGCAAAACGCCCCGGTGGAAATCAGCCCGGATACCGATCGGTACTGGCGCGCGCGCATTGTCGGTGCCGGGAATTCGCCGCAATCGCCGCTGCGATTGCACGTCGAATGGGTCCCCAATGAGGTAACCTTTCTCGCCCAAGGACACGCGCCCTTTCTATTCGCCTACGGCAACGCGTCTGCCGATCGCGCGGAGGCGGACCTGAGCCATCTACCGAATGAATTGGAGATTGCGCCGGCCACGCTGGGCCCGGCGCAAGCGACCGGAGGTGCGTCTCGCCTCATCGCCAAACCCGCCCCTTTCCCCCGGATGCGGGTTGCGCTGTGGAGCGTGCTTCTCCTCGCGGTCACGGTCTTAAGTTGGATGGCCTATCGCATCTCCAAAGACCCGAACGACAATCTGAAGTGACCGCAAACTTGCGCACCCCGGCCGCTAAATGCTATGCGATGGATCCTGCGGCGATGGCCATGGGTACTCGGACTTGCCGCTGAAAATCGCCTCCATCTCGGCGCGCCTGGGCGTCCAATCGTGCCGTTCGATCTCGGCTTCCAGCTGACCCGGCGCCCAGCCGGCGTGACCCAGGAAAATCCGCAGACCGTCCATGGGCTTGCTGCGGCCGAGCAGCTGGAGCAGCAACCCACGGTCCGCGCTCAGGTAGACGCCATCACAGGTTTGGATCGCATGCTCGGGCGGCTTGGCAGCGTGAAATAGAAACCACACGGACCCGAAGTCGACGGGTCCGCCGAAGTACACCTTGTCGCGCACCTGCGCGAGGCGCTCCATTTCGGGAAACAGGCGTGAGACAGGAATCGGCATCGGTCTGTTGATGATGATGCCGACCGGGCCGGGAGCGAGGTTGTTCATCACGAGCACAATCGCGTGTCCGAAATTGGAATCGGGGAGTTCATCTCGCGCGACGATCAGGATTGCGTTCAGAGGCTTGGTAGCGGCGCCGGATGCGGGCCACGACGCGCCGGATAGGAGCAGAAGAACGCAGAGTCCTCCTGCCACGCAACGCTGGTAAAAACCGCTTCTCACCGGCGACACTCGCCTCCGTGTCATCGCACGTGGTCTGACCCTTCCAAGAGAATGTTACGCCCTCGGCGGAATCTGTGCGCGTCCTGATCGGAAAAACGCTCCTCACCCCATCAGGACGGGCGCACCGCGACGAGGTTGATGCTGCGGCACGTAAACGCTATCTCGTCCCGTTGATTCAGCAAGGTATAGCGGAATTCGACGATGCCGCGCGCGGCGTCCTGCTTGCTCAGACGCTTGGACAGCGCCTCCGCTCGAGCGCGCAGCGTGTCGCCCGCCCGCACCGGATTTGGCCAGCGCACGTCCTCCCAGGCTACGCCGCAGATCCATTGAATGTCGCCGCTGATCTCATGGTCGAGTATGCGCCAGAGTGCGGCACTGTGAATCCCCGATGCAATCACCTCGCCGAATATCGAGCGCCGGGCGGCAACGGGATCGGCGTGGAAGTACTGCGGATCGTAGCGGTTCGCGAACTCCAGGAGCTCTTCGAGCGTGACGGTGCGGGTGCTTGACTCGCGCACTTCGCCGATGAGAAGCTCATCGTAGTAGCGGCCTTCAGCCATGGAACCCACCTTGCACGACAATATCGACCCGGCATTCGCCGCCCTCGCACAACGAATTGCACGGCTCGAAGCACGAGTTCAAATTCGCGAATTGGTTGCCCGGTATTGCTTCAGCATCGATGCGCGCGATATCGAGGAGATCGGTCAGTGCTTCACCCGCGGCGGCTCGTTCCGCTCGCTGGACGGCGTTATGAATGCAGCCGGCCGCGATGCGGTGGTTGCGCAATTTCACGGACGTTTCGCCGTACTCGGGCCGAGCAACCATTTCACGCACGATCATGTCATCGAATTCGACGACGGCGACGCTGCGCGCGCGACCGGCATCGTCAACTCGCACGCCGAGGTCGTGCGCAACGATGAGCCAATGCTTGCGTCGTTGCGCTACCACGACGAATACCGCGTAGAGGACGGCCGATGGCGGTTTCACGTTCGAACCCTCGCATTTTTCTACTACCTGCGGCCGAAGGACTATCGCACCGCTCTGACGACTTCCCTGCGCAACCAGGCCTACCAAAAACCACAGTCCGCGGACTTTCCGGAATCATCGCCGACCTGGCAACGCTACTACCGAGACCACCCGCGCAAGTAGGGACTTGCGCAGGGTCCCGGTCACTGCGCTCGATACGCCAGCAGGACGTTCCCCGGCATGTGGAAGTAGATGCCATATCCCGAATTGACGACCACGTAGCCGTCGCGAATCGCCGCGCCGGGACCGCCAAAAGATCCCCCGTGGGCAGTCGCGCCGGAAGTCGTGAGGACGTTTTCAGTGGTGTCGAATTCCTTGAGCAACGCACCAGATGTGCCGTCGTAGACGCGCAAGCGGCCATCCATGTGGCCGGCGATCACGGCGCCCGGAACTGCCGTCACCGCCGCCGAAATTCCTGAATCGCAGAATGCACGCCCGGCGCAGACGTCCGTCGCCGGGGTCGTCCAAATCACTTTGCCGCTCGCTGCATCGACCGCCGTAATCCCCGGCCGCGGTGTTTCCTTGGACGTGCGGCCGGTATGTTCATCCTTCATGTCGGAGATTCCCGCATAAATGCGCGTGCCCTCCACCGCGACGCCAAAATGAATGCCGCCCTGTATGCCGCCGCGGCCCACCCGCGTTTTCCAGAGCAGGCGTCCGTGATCGGGATCGAGACCGAACAACCAGCCGTTCTTCTGGGCGGCAATGAGAATATCGCCGCCGGACGGCAGCGTCACCAATACGGTACCGGCGCCGAAATCCACATCGGGGCCATTCTCGGCCGGACAATTCGGATGATCGGCCGCCATCATGCACCCGACGTTCCACGCGTCGCCCGCGAACGCCTGATAGGACCACACCATGGCGCCGTCGTTGAGGCGAAACGCCAGCACGGAGTCGCTGGTGTCGCTTGCCGGCGAGGAATAATTCTCGCCCGTGCCGACGTAAAGCAGCCCGCGCTTCGGATCGACCATCGGGCTGTTCCAGATCGGTGCGCCGGATGGCGCAAAGATTCGCTTGCCGCTGGCCAGGGTCTTCACCGCCACGGGCACCTGAGGAATCGCATAGGCCTTCCAGCGCTGTGCGCCGCTGCGCGCATCGAGCGACACTACGGCGCCGCGAAATTTGCAGCATTCATAGTTCACGTCGGCCGCTGAGGTCACTTCCAGAGATGAAACCGGCACGTAGATCGCATCGCCGCTGAAAGTCGGCGTTGCGGTGATGGTGGCATTCGGATGGTCATCGACCTTGATGCTCCACGCCAACTTGCCGGTGAGCGCATCGATGGAGTAGATGCGGGCAATCACGTCGCCGAAAAACAGCCTCCTTACGAGCTTCCCATCCGCACCGCGCTGCTCGTAGGGCACCACACCGGTGCGCACCTCCGCGCCCGCCTTGAAAGTCCAACGCACGCAACCGCTCGCCTTGTCGAGTGCGTAGACCGTGCCATCGTAGCTGCCGACGTACACCGCTCCATAGGCAATGCTCGGCTGCGAACGCGCACGGATGCCGCCGGGAAACTCGAAGGCCCATGCCAAGCGCAGCTTACTCATGGCGGGAACCGGCAGCCGCGCCGCGCCGGCATTGATGAAGCGCGAGTTGTCGTAGCCCCAGCCGGCACGCAGCGGCGCCTCCGTCAGGTCAAAACGATCTGCGCCCGCGGTACACATCTTGGGCTGCGCGTATGCTTGCGCCGCCGACAGGCGCCCGCCGGACAAGTACTCTGCGACCTCTGCGCGCTCCTTCTCGGTCAAACTTTGCGCCTGGACCCGCATGAGTCCGGCGTTGAGCGCCTCGCGAATGGTTGGCCCCGACATCATTTGCAGGAACATTTTTTGCGGCGCCTTCGGCACCTGGCCCAAGTGGCACTGCGCGCAGTGGTCGCGAAATACCGCGGCACCGGGCAGCGTCTCCGGGTCCACATCAAGTTTACGGCTATCGAGTTCCGACACGCTCTTGAGCGCGTGGGAAGCTTGCGTCTCAGACGCGGGCGGCGGCGGCGTTTCAGCCGCCATCGCCGTCGTCGCCATGCAACACAGTGCCAGCCACGCATATCGTCGGTATTTTTTTCTCACTTCCACCCCTTCGATGGCTGTCCGCTACAGCGCCGCCGGCGCCTCGAGTAACGCCCGCAATGTGCTCAAGAAAGCCGCCCCCACCGCGCCGTCGACGACCCGGTGATCCGCCGCCAGCGTGAGCGTGGCGACCTCGGCGACCGCAAGCGAGCCGGCACGCACCACCGGCCGCTGCGTCACCGCGCCCACGGCGAGAATCGCGACTTGCGGAGCATTGATGATGGCGTCAAAGCGCGTCACGCCGTACATTCCGAGATTCGAGACGGTAAACGATCCGCCGCTGATCTCCTCGCGCAGCAGCGAGCCGCGGCGGGCGCGATCGATGAGATCGCGGCTCTCCGCGGCAATCACCTCGATCGGCTTAAGATTGGCGTAACGCAGAATTGGCGTCACCAAGCCCGCCTCCGCCGCCACGGCGATGGCAATGTCGGCCGCTTCGAACTGCAGGATTTCGTCACCTTCCAGCCGTGCATTCACCATGGGATGCCGGACCAACGCCAGCGCCGTTGCACGCAGCAGTAGATCATTGACGGTGTAGCGATCGCTCACCGCTTGCAGCTGCGCCCGCTGACGTTGCAAAAGAGGCCCGAAGTCCACATCCATATCCAAGCGAAAATGCGGAATCGATTGTTTCGATTCAAGCAGGCGGCGCGCGATGGTGCCGCGCCGCGCGGACATGCGGACACGGCGCACCCCAGATGCGGGTGGCGCCGCCGCTGCAACGTGCGCCGCCGCTGCAGTCCCACCCGCCTGCGCAAAGGCTTCCACGTCCTCCTTGGAGATCCGGCCGTTGCGCCCGGTACCGGTCACTTTGGACAAATCGACGCCGAGCCGCTCCGCCACGCGACGAGCGATCGGGCTGACTCGCGCCTCCTCCCCGTCCGCGACGGTGGCCGCCGCGGTCGCCGGTGCAACGCCCGTCGAGGGGGCCGCGGCGGCCGGCGAGCCGTCCGGATCAAATGACACCACCGCCGCGACGAACGACTCGATGAACCGCGAGATGTCGGTATCGCTGGCGTGTTCTTCGGCGATCACGCCGATGAGCGCGCCCACGGCGTGGGTTTCCCCGTCGCGCGCCAGGATTCTGCGCAGCACGCCGCCGGCCGGCGCCTCGACGGCGTTAACGATCTTATCGGTCTCGACATCGAGAATTTCCGCGCCGCGTTCGACTGGCTGGCCCTCGCCAACCCGCCAATTCGCGATGGTGCCTTGCGTCATTTCGATGCCCCATTTGGGCATGGTCACAGCGTTGATGCGCGCGGCCATTATTCGTCCTTCAACGCCTGGCGAATGGCCGCTTCGATCCGCGGCGGCCCCGGCACGTACAGGCGCTCGAGCGCGGGTGCGAAAGGAATGGGCGTGTGAGGCGCCGTGACTTGAATGATCGGTCGCTTCAGCGAGCGGAAAGCCTTTTGTGCGACGATGGCCGCGATATCGCTCGCGATGCCGCAGCGCGGCGGCGACTCGTCGACGATGACCAATCGCCCGGTACCCTCGACGCTCTCGATGATCGTGTCCTCATC
>DATLVV010000523.1:0-9717 GCA_035577165.1 Steroidobacteraceae bacterium
AGCCGGAGCGGCCGGCTTGGGTTTGCACGAGAATGAAACCCTCATGCTCGCCGTGCATCGCCACGATGGCGGCCTCGGGCAGGACGAACAGCGGTTCCTCGGTGGTAACGGGAGAGACGCGGACCGGCGTTGCGGCCGTGATCACCACGGCTTGATGCATGATGGGCCACAGAGCCACGGCATTGGCGATGGACGCGCCGAGCAGGGCGATTCCGAGGAGCGTGGCGGCGAGGAGTTTGCCGCGATGGGTTTTTTGTCCTACACGCGCCAGGGCGGAGAAACCTGTGATCAGCAATCCCAGCACTCCGAGCCACGCCAGAAGGTGGGGATCCAAGGATCCTGCGATGCGATCGAAGTTGCTGCGGGGCGTCTGCGGCAGCCCGGCGGATTCGCGAACATGGCGCAGGTTGGTCTCGAGGTCGGGGTCGTTGGGATCCAGCAGCCGGGCCCGCTCATAGTTGAGGACGGCAAGACCGGGCTTGCCGGTGCGCGCGTAGGCATTGCCCAAGTTGTAGAGGGCGGGGGCCGAATAACCCTCCGGGGCGGAGGCCGCATGGCTCGAGGCGCCTGCGCCGAGGGCGAGGACAAACGCGAGCGCGAGACAGCGCATCCCGGATAGCCGGCTCATCCGGGCACCTCCGCGGCGAGATGACGGCGCACCGCTTGAGTCCAATGTTCGAAATCCGCGGCCTTGAGATCGGCACCGGAATAATTGGCCTCATCCGCGAGCAAGAAGATCTGGCGGACCTCGTCGCGATCGGCGCCTTGCAGGCGTGCCTCGATGTCCTCGAGGGTGATGAGCTCGGGCGCGAGATCCCAGCGGGCGCTCAAGCCTTGTTGTAGCGCAGAACGCGCGCTGCGGAAAAACACTGCGGTGTCGGCGGCGGATGACGAGGAGGCCATGGCCTCGAGCAGCTCATGGATGAGCTGCAAGCGCAGACGTTGGCGCTCTCTTTGTATGTCATTTGCATTACGCTCGCGGCGGCGCAGTGCCGCCCAGCCGCCGCCGAATACGAGCGCCACGATGGAGACGCCGCCGGCGAACAGCGGCCGGAAGTAGGGCGGCACCAAGCTCGCGGCGCGCGCCTCGGTCACGGCATGATCGGGACGCAGCCCATTGCGGTCGGCGGCCGCGGTCCCTGCGAGCGTCGGCGGCGGCTCGCTCTCGGGACTGGACGGGGCCGGCGATACCGTCACGCTCAGCGGCGAGCTATGGGCCGTTTCGTAGCGGCGCGTGGCGGGGTTGAAATAACTGAACACGAGCGGCGGGATGATGCGGCTGCCGGACTGGGTGGCAATGATGGGCTGCTCGAAAGTCTTCTCACCGCGAAAGCCCGTGGGGTCGGTGGACTTGAAAGTCGCCTTCGGTTCGTAGGTTTTCCACTGTGCATCGCCGCCGAGCATGGAAGTCTCGACCCGATCGAAGTTACCGTCGCCGCTCACATGCAGGCGCAAGGTGAGCGGGTCACCCTGGGTATTCCTGGCGGACGAAACGTCGGTACTGATCTTGAACGAACCCACCGCGCCGCCGAAATCCGGCGGCCGCCCCTGCGCCGGCAGCGGCAGCACGGTGATTTCGGCCGCGGGGCTGGCGGCGGTGATGTTTTTCTGCACGGTGGCCCCAAAGATATTCTGCAAGAACGGGTCGCCCAACAGATCGTCGAGCATGGATTCACGCGCCGGCCGGGTGCGTATGCGCACCGTGAGCGGCGTCTCGAAGCTGAGCGAAAATGTTCCGGGCTTGACCGCTGCCAGCAGGCTGCGCCAGGTGTACACGGTGAAGGGCTTGCCATCGATGGTGCGCGGGCCACGCTCGGGTTGGCGCGACAGATTGTTGAGAGTGAAATCGTTGCTGTTGAGCTTCGGCAGGCCGTTCAGCGACTCGACGAAGCCGTCGCGCATGCCGACCTGAACTTCCACCGGCACGCTTTCTCCGACATAGATTTCATGCTTGGGCATTTCCAAATGCACGAAGGCGGAGCCGTCGGGGGTCAGGTGCATGCCGCTCGCGCCGGCGCCGCCGGGAATCAGCGGCGCTGCTCCGGGCGCGGCGCCGGTGCCGGGTGCCGGTGGGCGGCTGCCGCTGGGACTGACTCTCAATACCAGCGGCGGGGAGTTCGGCGTCAACCCTGGGATGGTGAAGACACCCGGCTCCTGCGGCGTGACCCGCACGATGGTCGAGGTCGATTCGAGCGTGATGCCGTTGATGATTTGAATCTGACGCGATTGGCCCACCACCCGAAATTCCAAGCCGGGCACCACCGGCAAACTGACCGAGAGCGTACCCCGGCCCGACATCAAGATGGTGAGCCGCGCCGACTCGCCCACCGAGATTTGGTTAGGTTCGATGCTGGCGTTCACCGAAGGTGCGGTGGCGGTGACGGCCGACCGCGCCGGCATGGATGGAGCGGCGGCCAGCAGGGCGAGGGCCATGACCACCAAGACCTTGCGACTACCAGCGCGCAGGCTCATCACCAGTCCTTGATGGGTTTGTCGGGTTGCGCGTTCGGCGCGCGCCGCGCCACCGGTACGCCCAGCGCATGCCGCTCGTCGCCCTTTTGCGAATCGAGCAACTGGCGGGCCTCCTCACGGCTCATTTGACCGGGCACATGCTGATCGTCCTGATCGCCTGACTGGGATTGCGGATCAGCGTTACCGGGCGCGGGCTTGGGTTGACCGGGCGGCGGTTGGCCGGCGCTCGGTGGCGGCTGGCCCGGCGGTGGTTGACCGGGCGGCGGTTGCTGACCAGGAGGAGGCTGCCCCGGAGGTTGCTGCCCCGGCGGTGGCTGGCCGGCGCTCGGCGGTGGTTGTTGGCCGGGGGGTTGCTGTCCTGGCGGTTGCTGACCGGGCGGCGGTTGCTGTCCTGGCGGCGGTTGCCCCGCCTGCGGCGGCTGATTTTGGTTTTGCTGATTGTTCTGATTGTTTTGCTGATTCTTGTTTTGTGGGTTTTGCTGCGGATTCTGATTTTGCTGCTGCTTGAGCTCGTTGATCTTGCGCTTCACGAAGTCGCGGTTGAACTTGCTGTCGGCGTCGTCGGCGCGCAGCTCCAGCGCAGTGTCGTAGGCCTTCACCGCCTTCGCCCAGGTGTCGAGAGTTTGCTGCGGGGCGCTTTGCGCGGTCTTCTGCCCGGAGCGGTACAGGGTGTTGCCGAGATTGTAGTAAGCGTCCTGTTGCTCGGCGAGGTGCCGGGGATCGCCGGAGACGGCGTGGTTGATGGACGCTTGAAATGATTGTGCGGCCTGCGGAAATTGTCCGGCGCGATACGCGGCGGCGCCGGCGTTGAATTGCAGCAGCGGCTTTTTGGGATCGCGCTGCGCGGCGGCGGCATATTCCTGTGCGGCGGTGGCGTAGTCGCCTTTGTCGTAGGCACTTTGTGCGCTCGATGTAGAAGCGCGCGCCGAGCCGCCAAGCCACAGCGGCAACACCAACAGCAGCAGCAGGGATGCGGCGGCGGGCTCGGCGTTGCGCAGCGAGCCGCTGCGTTTCGGGTCGGGCGCGGACGCGGGCGCAGTGCGCCGCGCGCGCCTCGCGCGGGTGCCGATGAGCATGCTCAGGAGCAGCAGCGCCAGCGCTGCCGACAGCGGCCATTGATAGCGCTGAATATAGACGCGCTGCTGACGCGAGGCGAGATCGTGCTTGAGCAGGGGCGCGAGGCTGCGTTGATAGATGGTCTCGAAACCCTGGCCTTCCGGCCCGAGCGGCGCATATTGTCCGCCGGTGGCGGCGGCGATGGCCTTGAGCGCGGGCTCATCGAGATGGGATTTGACGAAGGCGCCGGACTCGTCCTTGACGAAGCCGGCATTCGGGTTGCCCGACAGGGGAATGAGATCGCCCTGCGCGGTGCCCACGCCGACGGTGTAGATCTTGAGGCCGTCCTGACGCGCCGCGGCCTGGGCGGCAATCAATGCGTCGCCTTCGAGATCCTCGCCGTCGGTGACCAGGATGAGAATCTTGTCGTTGCTGGGACGGCGGCGCAGCGCGGCGGCGGCCTCGCGAATGGCGCTTGCGATATCGGTGCCGCCGCGTCCGATGGTATTGACGTCGATGGAACTCAAGGATTCGTGGAAGGCCGCATAGTCCAAGGTGACGGGGCAGACGAGGTAGGCGTCGCCGGCGAAGGCCACCAGTCCCACGCCGTCGCCATCCAAGCGATTGGTGAAGTCGTCGATCGCGAGCTTGGCGCGCGTGAGCCGGTCAGGGCGCACATCGGGGGTGGACATGCTGCGCGAAGTATCCACGGCAAATATGATTTCGATGCCGCGGCGGCTGACTTGTTCCCAGCGATAGCCGGCCAGCGGTCCGGCGAGCGCGACGAACAGCAGGGCGAGGGCTGCGAGCAGCAGGGTGCGTTGGATGCGGCGGCGCCCGATGGATACCGATTGGGTGAGCTGGCTGCGCAGATGCGCGGACACGAAGCGCGCGAGCGCCGCGTGCTGGCGGACATCGTAGCGGTGCCACAGTCCGAGGAGAGCGAGACAGGCGGCGACGCCGGCGGCGAGCCACGCGGGATGGCTGAAGCTCACGGCAGCCTCCGGAAGCGCGTGTGCTGCAGCAGCAAGCCAAACCCGAACAGCAGCGCCGCCGGGATCAGCGCCCAGGAATAGAGTTCGTCTTGGTGCTCGAATTTCTGCACGGTGTGCGCGGTCTTCTCCAGACGGTTGATCTCGCCGTAAATTTTTTCCAGGGAGTCGGTGTCGGTGGCGCGGTAGAAGGTACCGCCGGTGGTGCCGGCCACGGTTTGCAGCGTCTTCTCATCCACATCGACCTTGTCCATGACCAGGCGGATATTGCCGTTTTGATCGTGCACCGGAATGGGCGCCATGCCGCGCACGCCGACGCCGATGGTGTAGATCTTCACGCCCATGGCCTTGGCTGCTTCTGCGGCCGCGATGGGCGAAATCTTGCCCATGTTGTTGATGCCGTCGGTGAGCAGCACCATGATCTTGGACTTCGCATTGGTGGTGCGCAGACGGTTGACCCCCGCGGCAATGGCAGAACCGATGGCGGTGCCGTCCTCGTTGCCGACGGCCGTGCTGACGCGCTCGAGATTCTGCTGCAGCCAGTCATGATCGAGAGTCAGCGGACTGACCAGGTAGGGGGCGGCGGCAAAGGCGATGAGGCCGATGCGGTCGCTCTGCCGTTGGTCGATGAATTTCGAGACCACCGACTTGACCACTTCGATGCGGTTGACGCGCTGACCCTCGATCTGAAAGTCGAGCGCCTGCATGGAGCCGGAGACATCGAGCCCGAGCACGATGTCGATGCCGTTGGCGGTGATCTCGGTGCGGCTGTGCGCACGCTGCGGCCGGGCGAGGCCGACGATCATGAGCGCGGCGGCAAGAATGGGCAGCAGCCACAGCCAGCGCCCGGCACGGGCGCGGCTGCTGCGCGCCACCTCGCGGGCTAAACCTACGTCCGAGAATTCGATGGCGGCGACCGGGCCGCGCCGGCCGCGCAAAAGCATCACCATGGGCAGCAGCGTGAGCAGCCACAGCCATTCGGGTTGCAGGAAGCGAATCATGCGGCCACCGGCTGCGCCGCCGGTACGGGCTTGGCGGTCTCGATCACGAAGCTGCGGGCGCTTCGATGCAGCGATTCCATGATCTGCATCGACAGGCCCACTCCGGCAAACTTCGCCATGTCGCATTGACTCAAGAAATCGGCGAGGAGGCCGCGATGCGCGGCCAGCGCTGCGTTCGACGAGCTGAGCAGGCCGTGCAAAAACTCCTCGGTGGTCCGATGCGTGGCGGTGACCTGCATCGCTGCCTCGATGTATTGGCGCACTACATCGGAAATCGCCACCGAATATTCCTTGACGCTCGAGGGATGCATGAGCGCGCGGGCCGCATCCAGCCGCTGCAGCGCGATCTCGAACAATTCCAGCTTGCGCGCCGCACGCCGGCGCTGCCGCCGGCGCCACCACGCATAGCCGCCGGCCGCGAGCAGCACGGCGGCGGCCACCAGCGACATCACTTGCCAGAGGGGAAAAATGTACTTCGGGCCGCGGATGTCGCGGATGTCATCGTCCGGCGCGGAGTCCGCAGCAGCGCCGTTGGCGGCAGGGGCGCTGCTCGAGGGAACGGTGGCGGCGGTGTCGGCGATCGCGGCGCTGGGCGGCGTCGCCGACAGCAGAGCGATCAGGCCGAGCAGAGCGAGCCAGGGACGCACACGCGGGTTCATACGCGCCGGCGCTCGCGGGTCTTGAAGAAACGCTGCAGGGCGGGCATGTACGGGGAGTCGGTTTTCAGTTCCAGGGTGTCGATGCCTTCGGACCGAAAATCGTTCACCAAGCGGCGCGCGCGTTCGATCGCGAGAGCGCTGAAACGCTTGCGCACGGCGGGATCGGCGGTGTCGAGCTCGATGATTTCGCCGCTCTCGGCGTCTTCGAGGGCGAGCACGCCGACATTGGGGAGTTCTTTCTCGCGCGGATCGGCGACCTGCACCGCGATCAGGTCGTGACGGCGGTTGGTCTGGCGCATGGCGCGGCGCAGGTCCGCACGCGCTTGCACGGGATCGCCGGGCGATTGGAAATCGGAAATCAGGAACACGATGGCGCGCCGGTGCAGCACGTGATTCGCGACGTCGAGCGCCTTGACGCTGTCGGTGCCGCGGCCTTCGGGGGTGTGGTAGAGAATGTCGCGCACCACGCGCAGCACGTGGCGGCGGCCTTTCTTCGGCGGCAGATAGCGCTCGACGCGATCGGTGTAGAGCAAAAGCCCGACCTTGTCGCTGTTGCGGATGGCGGAGAAGGCCAGCACGCTCGCGAGTTCCGCGGCAAGGTCGCGCTTGCTCAAGGCGGCAGAACCGAAATTGCCCGAGGCGCTGATGTCCACCAGCAACAGGATGGTGAGCTCGCGCTCCTCGGTGAATTTCTTCACGAAGGGGCGGCCGGCGCGCGCCGTGACATTCCAGTCGATGGTGCGCACTTCATCGCCCGGGCTGTACTCGCGCACTTCGTCGAAGTCCATGCCGCGGCCTTTGAACACCGAATGGTATTCCCCGGCCAGACTGTCGTTGACCATGCGGCGCGTGCGGATCTCCAATTGCCGCATGCCGCTCATGATGGCTTTGGTGGATTTGCTGGTGTCAGCCGGCATAGAAAATCTAAGGCACGGGGAGGGCGTCGAGAATCTTGTGTATGACGTCTTCGGAGGTGATGTTTTCGGCTTCCGCCTCGTAGGTCACGGACACGCGATGACGCAGCACATCGAGCGCGATGGTCTTGACGTCCTGCGGGGTGACGTAGTGGCGGCCGTTCAAAAACGCGATGGCGCGCGCCGCCAGCGTCAAGTTGATGGTGGCGCGCGGCGAGGCGCCGGTTTGAATGTAGCCCTCGATGTCGAGCGCCTTGGCAATGGGCGGACGCGTGGCGAGCACTAGGTCCACGATGTAGTTCCTGATCTTGTCGTCGACGTAGAGAGTGTTCACGACATGACGGGCATTGAGAATCTGCTGCGCGGAGACCACCGGGCGCACGCTCGGCAAGGCTTCGGAGGTGGCCATGGCATCGAGGATGGCGCGCTCCTCGGCGCGGTCGGGATAGCTGACGATGACCTTCATCATGAAGCGGTCGATCTGCGCTTCCGGCAGCGGATAGGTGCCTTCCTGCTCCAGCGGATTTTGTGTCGCCAGCACCAGGAAGGGATTGGGCAGGGGATAGGTTTCATCGCCGATCGTGACCTGGCGTTCCTGCATGGCTTCCAAGAGCGCGCTCTGCATCTTCGCCGGCGCGCGATTGATTTCGTCCGCCAGAATGAGATTGCTGAAAATCGGTCCGTGCTTGGTGCGGAAGGCGCCGTCCTGGGGGTTGTAGATCATGGTGCCGACGATGTCGGCGGGCAGCATGTCGGGGGTGAATTGCAGGCGCTTGAAGCGCACCGCGATCCCGGAGGCCAGGGTCTTCAGCGCCAGCGTCTTGGCGAGGCCGGGGACGCCCTCCAAGAGCACGTGGCCGTTGGTGAGCAGTGCAACCAACAATCGATCCAGTAGATGCTTCTGGCCGACGATGACCCGCGCCATCTCGGCCTGCAGCGGCGCAATCCAGGTCGAATTTTGCAGTACGGTCTCGCGTGCGGCCCGCAGGGCTGGGTCGAACTCGCCCGGCATGGACCTGGACTCCTGGATGACCGCAGGTTTTTGAATCATTACCCTAAAATCCTCATTGATGGGCGCCGTCGGCGCACGCCGATCCTTGGAGCGCCAGGCAGACCGGAGGTTCCGTTGCGCTGGCGCGCTTTAGCCCTGGTTGGGGTTAATCAGATACTTATGCCCGGTCGAGGCCTTACTGTAAATGGCGATGGTCTCAAGGTTCAAGGCATCGAGCAGCGATATCTCGCCGGCATAGTGGCTGGCGAAAGTGGTCTTGAGCTCCGCTGCAATGCGCTGCTTGAGCTGCAGGGTGGCGGCGGGCCCTATTTTCTGCAGGAAGGGCGTGACCAGCCAGCCGCCGACCCCCCAGGCCATGCCAAAGTTGCGGCTGAGTTCCATCGGGCCCACCCCCAAGCCGCCGTAGACATAGACCTGCTTGTGGGTCGCCGACCCGTAGCGGCTGTACTGCGAGGCCTTGGCGACGATGGCCGCTTCCATGCACATGAGTATCGTGCCGGCGAGTTTGCCGCCGCCGATGGCGTCGAAGGCGAGCGTCGCGCCGGTGACGGTGAGGGCCGCGATGAGATCCTGGACGAAGGAGGGCGAACTTGAATTGCAGACGTGAGCGGCGCCGATCGATTGCAAGAGATCGGCCTGGGCATCGCCGCGCACGATGTTCACCAGCGCGATCTTGTCCTTGATGCAAATCCGATTGAGCATTTGCCCGAGGTTGGAAGCCGCGGCGGTGTGCACCAGGGCCGTGTGGCCCTCGCGGCGCATGGTCTCGACCATGCCGAGCGCCGTGAGTGGATTGACGAAGGACGAGGCGCCATCGGCCGCGGTGGCGCCGGCCGGCAACGCCAGGCAGGCGTCGACCGGCACGCAGCGGTATTGCGAGTACATCGCGCCGCCGAGCGCGGCGACGGTCTTGCCGAGCAGGGCCTGCGCCGCGTCGGACTCGCCCGCTTCGACCACGACCCCGGCGCCTTCGTTGCCCACCGGCATGGACGCGCCGAAGCGAGACGCCATACCGCGCAGCACGGCATCTGGAACGCGCGCCGTCACCATGGATGCCTCACCCGCGCCGCTGTGAGCGGCGGCGGTCAAGTCGGCGCCGGCGAACAGCAGACCGAGATCCGACGGATTGATGGGCGAGGCCTCGACGCGGATCAGCACTTCATTGGCCGCGGGAGCCGGGATGGGCACGCGTGTCAGCGATACTTCCAGCTCGCCGCTGCTTTTGACCAGGGAACGCAGCTGCAACGATGTGCCGGAGTCGGTGTGTTTCATATTCTTCCGTCAGGGTTGGTATTTTCGCCGGCGCCCGCCGGCATTACTTGCTCGCGTTCGGCTTTTCGCCGCCGCAGCACACCCAGCACGCGGTCCATCAAGTAGCCGAGGGCGAAAGCGCCCAGGGCTTGGACGGAAGCGCCGACGGGGTCGGGTGCATGGCGTAGCAGCGCGGGCTCGAACAAGAGAACGAGCGCATAGGCGATCCATGCCATCATTAAAATGCGGGCTACATTCAGAACAGCAATCATGGTGTCGAATCCTTGATGAATGAGTTGTCGATTCCCTGACGGTGCGCGAGATTCACACTGGTGACCGCCGCTTGGGACTCATGCTACC
>DATLVV010000524.1:0-4161 GCA_035577165.1 Steroidobacteraceae bacterium
GGCTCGGGGTACGAGGCAACCGCCCTGCCGATCGCCTTGCCCAGCAGGTAGCAGCGCCTTGCCGTGGGCGGTGGATATTGGATGACATTGACCGCGAGTGGAATCACCTTGCATGGCCAGGCGGCCGGTTGGCCGTAGACCAGCGACAGCGGCACCGTGAGGCCGTGATCGACATCCATCTTGTTCACGATGGTCATGTCGAACTCATCGAGAATCAGCGACTGCGCCAGATGCGCCGCGAGTTCCGGATGGCCCATTACCACCGGCACCGGCCGCGGCCCCCAGCCCTCATCGGCGGGTGGAAACTCCGCCGCACAACCCAGCGCGAAGGTAGGAATGATCTCGAGGGAAAACGCGGTGGCGTGATCGTTGTAGACGAGGATGACCACGTCCACGTTCTGTTCGGTGATCCATTGTTTGGTGAAATCAAAGCCCTGGAATACCGGCTTCCAATAGGGCTCCTGGGTCTTGCCGAGGTCAATGGCTGCGCCGACCGCCGGCACATGCGAGGTGGTCAATCCTGAGATCAGTTCAGCCACGTTTTTTCCATTCAGCGAGCGAGCGGTTGCCGTCGGGGCTGCGGCCGCCGTCCTTCATCATTTGCGCATAGGCCTCCTGGCTGGAGCCGGTCATGATGGCCGCCACATGCTGAAAGCTCTTGCCGTCG
This sequence comes from Steroidobacteraceae bacterium, assembly GCA_035577165.1. Lineage (GTDB taxonomy): Bacteria > Pseudomonadota > Gammaproteobacteria > Steroidobacterales > Steroidobacteraceae > Bog-1198. The sequence goes on from DATLVV010000524.1 coordinate 668, forward strand.
CTCGAGAACAGCTTCGACAGAAAATAGATGTTGCCGCCGAGCGCAATCATGCCGTTCCAGTCGCGCGCCAATATCACCTGGCGCTGCGCTTCCGTCATGGGCCACGCCTTGAGGTACTCCGCCTCGTTGGCCTTGAAAGCCGCGCGGTTCTCGGCCTTCATCAAGGACATGCAGAATTGATTGAGCCAGTAGCCCTGGCGCGCGCGCTCGGCATCGAACACCGTCGTGCCCGGTATGTCATCGTAGGGTTGTGGCTGGCGCATGGGACTACCCTAAACCTTGAAGCCTTCGCCGTCATCCAGCAGGAAGCGGCCTTCCGCGATCGCCTGCAGCCACCGACAGGTCTTGAGGAAGCCGCCGAAGCAGAACAAGTGTACGCCTGAGAAATCGCTGGCGTTGTCGCTTCGGGCCTGTGCGAGCCCACGCAGCACGCTCTCCGGACCATGATCACCCAACAACTTGGTGAATGCCGCCGGGCGCGCCGTCAGCACCCGCATCGAGGCCCCGGCGCCGCAGCGCATGCCAAATTTGATCAGGCTGCTGAGTTTGGTGGGCCCTGCCAGACCACCCACGATGCGCGCCTGCACCCCGGCGGATCGCAACTCGCGCGCCCACTCGAGGAAAGGGGTCTGTTCAAAGAAAAACTGCGTTACCAGGGTCAGCTCCAATCCCGCCTCCTGCGCCATCCGCACCTTATCGAGTTCGGCATGCCGGATGGCCGCAAGTTGCACCGTGGGGTGCCCCTCGGGGTGACCGGCGACGGACAGCCGCTTCAATCCGTGTTGTTGCAATGCACCACTGTTCACCAGTTGCAGGACTTCGCTGTAAGGCCCCGCCGCCTGCGGGTAATCACCGGAGATCAACAACACCTCGTCGACGTGCGCGCTATTTACAAACCCGCCGAGCACCCGATGCATCGTCGCGGCATCGGGCAACAACCGCACCGGCACATGCGGGACCGGCCTGAAGCCGGCAGCGCGCACCGCGCGACAGGTCTCCTCGGTCTCGCGCCATGCCTGCTTTGGCAAGTGACTGACATACACAGCCTTGCCCGCCGGCAACAGGCGGCGGCTCTCCTCCAGATGCCCGATATCGTGGACGTTGATCTCGATTGACGCTTCGCGCGCCAATTGAGCGATGCCGGCCGCCACGTCTTGTTCAGGCGAAAATGCGGGATTGCTTGCTGTCAGCGCCATGATGGATGCCTATCAGGACTGACGAGTGCGCCAGCCTTCGTGGTACCCCTCGCGGGCATCGCGGGCATAGGGCACCGGCGACACTTTCACCCGTACGTCGAGCTGCTTGTGCCGTTCCACCGTGGTCTTCTTGGTACCGCCGCCCTCTTCGCCCCACACCAACGTGAGCACGTCGCCGTCGTTGATGTTGGGATCGACCACCCCCAGCGACAGCGCCGAACGCTCGTTGTAGCTGTAGCCGCCGAACATCGACAGGCCGACCACCTTGCCGCCCATCATGACCTTGTCGTAGGAGGACGAGGCGTAGTTGGCGATGGGGATGTCGAGAAACTTGTAATGCTCCGTGCCGGGCATGAACAGCGATGCGTAAATCTTGCCGCAGTCCTCGCCGTTCCAGGCAAAGGTGACCTTCTTTCGATGCGGCTCCTTGGCCTTCTTTTCGAGCGCCTCGCGCCCGATGAAGTCATGATCGAACTTGACGAACGGGCCGTAGCCCAATTCAAAGGGCGTCATGTAGTAGTCTTCAATGTTCTTGGAAACGAAGCTGCCGCCGATCGAGCCCGTGCCCTCGTAGCCGCCGGCCGGCAGCCACTCGCGGTATTTCTTCATCTTCTCGCCGGTGTACACCGCCGGCAGAGGTGAAGGAATCCAACCGGACTCCAGCGTATTGCTGGCGTAGGCGCGCGAACCCACCGGCACCAGGCCAAACTCCTGGCCGGCTTCCAGTATCGCATCGCGAATCTCGTCGCCCTCGGCATAAGGACCCCACAGCTCGAGTCCGGGAGCGCCCGCCATGCCGTGGCGCAGGCAGCGCACCTTGCGACCCTTGATGTTGATGGTGTCCATGGTGAAGAACTTGACGTCGGGGATCGGTCCGCCGTTGAGCTTTTGCAGCACTTTGGCGGCATTCGGCCCCTGCACCTGGTAGCGATAGTGGCGCCGCGTCACCGCCTTGCCGCGCGGATGCGAGGGCGAGCGGTCGTCCCGGATCAGGTCCACCTTGAAGCCGCCGGTCTCGCCATGAAATTGCAGCCAGTTCACCGACGGCGCGCGGCCGACAAACAGCAGCTCGTCCTTGTCGAGATAGAACAGGATGCCGTCGCCGATGACATAGCCGTCGTAGCTGACGGGCACCATCTGCTTGGCCTTGTTCACGGCGAAGTTGTTGAAGCTGTTGATGGTGGTGTACGAAATGAGCTTCAGGGCGTCGGGTCCCTTGACGGTCAACTCCGCCATGTGGTGCGTCTGGTCGAACAGCACGGCGGTTTCGCGCCAGGCGCGCTGCTCATCGCGCCAGTTGTAGAACTCGCTGGGCACCACCGGATACACATAGGCGCCGATGCGCGAATTGCGCAGCATGTCGACCGTGTTGCCGGCGCTCTTCAACAGGCTTTCGAGATTTTGCTGACTCATGACGGTGATGTCCTCTTGTCTGATCCAAGGTATTGAAATACGGCCGTGCGGATCGGTGCCATGGCTACACCGCCGCAAGTTGCAGTCGCAGGAGATTGCCGCCCGCGGCTTTGCGCAGCGGCGCTTCGCGCTTGGCGGCGTCGTGCAAACTGCGTTTGGCGAGATTCGAATGCTCGCGGGTCAGCTTTTCGGCGCGGGCGCCCGCGCCCGCCGCCAGCGCATCGAGAATCGCGCGATGCTGTCGCTGCGACATGATCAGCGTCTGGTGCGCTTCGGCAAGCGCCGATTGCGCCACGACGAAGGCGCTGGGCGAGGCAAAAGGCAGGGCCGCAATGCGCTCGACGGCGCGCGTCAATACGGAGCTGCGCGCGAGTCCGAGGAGCAGCGAATGGTAGCGCTCGTTCAGGCGCACAAAATCCGAAAATTGTTCGCTACTCAAGCTGCGGCGCTTGACGATGGCATCCATCGCGCCCACGCAGTCGCGCAGCTCGGTGAGTTCCTCGTGCGAGGGGCGCCGCTGTGCGGCGCGTCGTGCTGCTGCGCCCTCGAGCATGCCCCGCACATCAATGGCGTCATAGACCTCGGATTCGTCGAACGCACGCACCACGAATCCACCGGAACTGGAGGGCTCCAGCAACCCCTCCTCCGCCAGGTGCAACAAGGCGGCCCGGATCGGCGTGCGCGATACACCGGTGCGTTCGACCAGCATGAGTTCCGGCACGCGTTCGCCGGCGCTCAATTCGCCGTCGAAAATCATCTGACGCAGATGCAATTGCGCCTTGAGCGTCTGGGCGGCTCGTGGATCGCCGTTGCGGGTCAATCGAGTCATGATGGCTGCTGCCTCAATGTATACGTTATCGCAAATTGTATACAATATGGCAGTCC
>DATLVV010000525.1:0-7866 GCA_035577165.1 Steroidobacteraceae bacterium
GGCCCGAAAGCTCTAACAGCATCCCTAGACTCTCGGCGCCATCGCGATTGTCGTCGGCGATCAGGACGCGGTGGCCGCGGGTAATTACAGCGCCGTTCGACGGGGTCACCTGCTGCGCCTCGCGGGCGAGTACCCGCACGATGGAGCGCGGCAAGAAGACCCGAAATTCGCAGCCACGCTCGAACCCTGCGCTATGTACCTCGACTTTGCCGCCGTGCAGTTCGACCAATCCTTTGACGAGTGCCAAGCCTATCCCTAAGCCACCCTCTGAACGCTCCGCCTCGGCCTGTACTTGGGTGAACATCTCAAAGACTCTGTTCACCATGTCGGGGGCAATGCCGATACCGGTGTCACGGACGTAAATCACCAGCGCGTCCGCCTCCAATCGCGCGCCAAACGTGATTGTGCCCTCGGGGTCGGTGTATTTAGCCGCATTGGTCAATAGATTGGTCGCAACTTGCGTGAGCCGCACGGGATCCGCGTCCATCTCTATCGATTCTGCAGGACACTCCATGTTCAACACGTGGCGCTTGGTATCAATCGAGGGCCGCGCAGCCTCCACTGCTCCTTCGAGGACGGAAAGCAAAAACACCGGTTCTCGCTTCAGGACCAGCACGCCGCGGGTGATGCGTGAGACATCCAGGAGATCGTCCAAAAGCGAGGCCATGTGGCGAACCTGACGGGAGATGATCGCGTGGCTGCGTGCAGTCTCCTGCGGCCCAAGTTTGCCCGACTCCAAAAACCGAGCGGAAGTGCGTATCGGCGCCAAGGGATTGCGCAATTCATGCGACAAGGTGGCCAAGAACACGTCCTTGCGGGTATTGGCCTCCCTGAGCCCCTGTTCAGCGAGGCGCTGTTCTGTAATGTCGGTGTGGACGCCCACCCACTCGCGAATGTTCTGAGTCGCGTCTAGGATCGGGATCGCACGGACTGAGAAGTTGCGCCACTGACCGTCGTGCCGACGTACTCGGTGCTCAAAACTAAACGGCCGCCGCTCCCTGACCGCGGCGAGCCAGGCATCGATGGTCGGTTGCGCATCCTCCGGGTGGACCGCTTTGGCCCATCCAAAGCCTTGATAATCGTCGAGAGTCTGACCCGTCAACGCAGCCCAACGCGGCTGCTCGCCGCGCATTTCACCTTCTGCGGTGTTGGTCCAAAGGACTCCCTGCACCGCGTCCACCGCAGCCCGAAAGCGCCCTTCGCTCTGCAGCAGTTTGAGGGCGGCTTGACGATGACTGGTGTCGTCCCGAAATACGAGCACCATCCCGGTCAGGCTGCCTTGAGCGTCGCGAATGGGCGCCGCGGAGTCCTCGATTGGCCTTTCGGCGCCGTCCTTCGTCAACAGCACCGTGTGGTTCGCGAGGCCGACGATGGATCCTTCGCGCAATACCTTGGCCACCGGGCTCTCGGCTGGTGCCCGCGTATGTTCGTTGATGATCTTGAACACCGTTTCGAGCGGCCGGCCGCGAGCCTCCGGTTCGCGCCATCCGGTGAGGTGTTCTGCAATCGCATTCATGAAGCGGATCGCGCCTTGCGCGTCCGTTGATATGACCGCATCGCCGACGCTGCGCAAGGTGATCGCCAATTCCGCTTCGGCGCGCTGCACCCGGGCTCGATCGCGCAGCGTCGCCCATGCGACAAATCCGATCAGTAATACACCCAGGCAAGATGCCGCCCAGGTCGCAAGGATTGCCGTACGCCGCGCCTGGACGCCCAACGCCTGCCTCTCCCCCAGCAGGCGATTCTCTTCCGACAGCATTTGGGCCGCCGTGTCCCGGACCGCGCGCATGACGCGCAATCCCTCCTCGGACGCGATTCGCGTACGCGCCTGCTCCAGGCGACCGGCTCCGACATCCAGGATGGCTTGCTCCATCAGCCCGAGTCGCGTATGCACCAGAGCCCCAAAGCGGAAGGCGAGCGCGCTCTGCACCGGGTTATCGGCGACCAACTGCTGCAACGCCGAGAGTGCCGCGTCAACCGCAGGCGCCGCCTCGTGGTAAGGCTGGAGGAATTGCGCGTCCCTGGTCAAAACATAGCCGCGACCAGCGCCCTCAACATCGGTCACCAGTCTCAAGATCCCCGAGACCTCAAAACGAATGCGCTCCGTGTGGGCGACCCAGTCGGCCCGGTCGCTCAGCGCGTCAATGCTCCGGGCGCCAAGCGCACTCATCAATACGACAAGCACCGCCGAGGCCGCTACAATGAGGGTCAACCTCATGGACCAGAGGGATGATTTCAGGGGGGTCGCGGTCGCCATTTGTCGCGCTCTACCTTCTGCACATTTCTTCGGTTGAGCGTTGCGAATTAGAGCACAGAAAACGATACCGGGGGGTTCACCTGATGAGATTTACATTGTCGCTGGCCGCGGTCGCTTGCTGCTGCCTTGGCAAGAAGAATGGTTGCATGGTCGATCCGTGCTTTCTGCTTCAGCATCCGGCGGGCTTCTTTCTCTGGGACACCACACGATCCGGCGGATTTTGCATCCTTGCCGAAATTCCCGGCATTTCTCAACTAGTCGGACTGCGCCGGGCGGTGGGCTCGATCGCCGATGCATCGAATTCGGTCGGGGGTACCGTGAGCGCGAGTATCACGGTGCCCAACGACAACACCAGCATGGCCCAGAACGTGAGGTTCAGCGCTTGTTCCATGGCGGCGCGAATCTGCGACGCACCGGGTGTCAAAGCGGCCGCGTTCAGCAGCTGACGGAGCTGATCCGAGGTGACCGGGGCCAAAGTGCCCGAGCGGTTCAGGCCATGGTTGAGCACCGCTCCGAGGACAGTGGCGCCCAGCGTGCTGCCGATATTGCGCGAAAAGATATTCGACGCCGTCACGCTTCCCCTTTCCGTGGAATCGACGATTTCTTGTATGAGCACGAGCGAGGGCACGCTGACCAATCCCATACCGAAGCCCATGACGAGAGATCCCATCGCGGGTATGAGCGGCGACATATGCGGTGTCAGCACGACAAAGAACAAGGCGCCGAGCGGCTGGAGCGCCGCTCCGGCCAAGAGCAAATGCCGCAGCGCGTACCGGTGAAAGAGACGGGCCGCCAGCGTGGCACCCGCCGGCCATCCGATCAGCATGGTCGTCAACGTCAGTCCCGCAATCGTCGGCGAGCGCTGCATGACGAGCTGCACGTAAATGGGCAGGAAGGTGGTGAGACCGATGAGCGTCATGCTGGCGACCAGTCCGACGCCGTTGGTCACCGCAATGGGCCGATGACTCCACTGCGCAAAGGACACGATGGGATTCCCGACGCGACGCTCTATCACCACGAAGACCACGCCTGCCATGCAGGCCACTGCGGCCGCCGCCGCGAGCTGCAGGGGGCGGTGATTGCCGACCTCGGTAAGCGCGATCAACAGAGAGGTGACGGCCACCGTAAAAGAAACCGCACCGCCCACGTCGATGGCGCGGCGGGCGTGCATCTCATGGTCCTTTAGGAACAGGATGTATCCGGATGCGGCCGCAATGCCCACGGGAATATTGATCCAAAAGATCCAGGCCCAGGACATCGAGCGGATGATGAGACCGCCCAATACAGGTCCGGCCACCGCAGCGACGGCCCAGACACTGGCCAGGTACCCTTGTATCTTGCCGCGCTCTCGCGCCGGATAGAGGTCGGCCACGATGGTCAGCGCGACCGGCTGCATGGCGCCTGCACCGAGGCCTTGAATGACCCGGCAGCCGATCATGACCGGCATGGACCACGCGAATCCCGCCAGCAGCGATCCGAGCAGAAAAATCCCGATTCCCGCAAGCATGACCGGCTTGCGGCCATACACGTCTGCGAGATTTCCGAACACGACTGTCGTGGCGGTTTGCGCCAGTAGAAATGAGGAAAATACCCAACTGTAGAGTCGCAATCCACCGAGGTCCGCCACGATCTGAGGCATTGCGGTGGACACGATGGTGGCTTCGATGGCGATCATCGCCATCGTCGCCATTACCGACGCAATGACGAGCGCACGAGTGGATTTTAGATTCCGCAATGGATTGCCAGTTTACCCTGCATGCATCCATTAGGGTACTCGGCGGGCGGGGCATTCACGCATCGGATGTCCGTATTGCGGACTCCCCGCGGGTGGGCGCAATATCCCCTGCCTTCGACACTGTGGAGCGCAGCTATGTGTGAGCATGACGATTTCAATGAATTCGCGCGTCGCTCGGATGAGGTCACGCGGCGGCGATTCGGCGCGATGGCACTCGGCGCCGGATTCCTGGCGGCACTGCCGAAGCTCGCCGGTGCGGCGGCGACCACCGGAGCCGATGTCGCAATAAAAACGCCCGATGGCACTGCCGATGGCTATTTCGTGCATCCGGCGCAGGGCACATTCCCGGGGGTGCTCATTTGGCCCGACATTTTTGGATTACGCCCGGCTTTCAAGGACATGGCCACCCGGCTCGCCGAGTCCGGCTATTCGGTCCTGGTCATCAATCCCTTCTACCGAACGAAAAAAGCGCCGACAGCGCCGGATCATCCGGACTTCAATGATCCTCCGACACGTCAGGCACTGTTTGCCTTGATGGCTACCTTAAGTCCCGGTACGACGGTGACGGACGCAAAGGCGTTCATCACGTTTCTGGACAGTCAGCCGTCTGTCGATAAGAAACGCAAGATGGGTACCACGGGTTACTGCATGGGTGGTCCCTTGGTCATGCGCACGGCGGCGACCGTGCCCGGTCGCATCGGCGCCGCGGCCACATTTCATGGCGGCGGATTGGCGACCGACAAGGCGGATAGCCCGCATCTTTTGATCCCGCAGATGAAGGCGCACTTTTTGATAGCGATCGCCGAGAATGACGATCAGAAGGAACCGCAAGCCAAGGACGTGCTGCGCGAGTCCTTTGCCAAGGCCCACTTGCCGGCGGAAATCGAAGTGTATGCGGGGACCCAGCACGGTTGGTGTCCTCCGGACGCGCAGGTCTATAACCACGACCAGGCGGAGAAGGCTTGGAGCCGCATGTTGGTTCTGTTCAGCAGTTCCCTCACGTAAATTCACACTACGTGAAAGACATGACATGCGGTGAGGCCGTGATGCAATTGCTCGCGGCCTACGAGGTGGACACGGTGTTCGGCATGGCGGGGACGATGACTGTCCCGCTGTATCGCGGCATTCCGGCCGCAGGAATCCGCCACGTGCAATGTCGCAACGAGCAAGGCGCCAGCCTCATGGCCGACGGTTACGCGCGCGCGACCGGCAAGCCCGGAGTTTGCACGATCATTGCCGGCCCCGGCGTCACCAACGCGGCGACCGGCATTGCCCAGGCTTATTGCGATTCGCAACCCATGCTCGTGCTCTCCGGAGCATGCGCCACGCGCACGCAGGGGAAAGGCTGGGGAGCGATTCATGAGCTCAACGACCAGGCCGCAGTAACAGCGGGATTCACCGCATTCAGCGCCATGGTCCGATACCCTGAAGAGGTGCCTGAGTTGATCGCCCGTGCCTATGCGGTGTTTCGCGGCAGCCGGCCTCGTCCGGTTCACCTGTCGCTGCCCCGGGATGTCCTGCCGGAAACCGTCGAGGGCGGGTGGAAGACCCGCCGCGCTCCCTCCTTGCCGATGCCCGATCCGGCGGCGATCGAGGAGGCTGCGGATCGCCTCGCGCAGGCAAAGCGCCCTCTGATCCTCGTCGGCGGCGGTGCGGCCGGCACGCGCGTGGCGCTGACGGCCATTGCCGAGCACATCGGCGCTGCGGTTCTTTCCACCAATGCCGGCAAGGGCATCCTTCCGGAATCTCACCCCTTATCCCTGGGCTGCTCCATCGTGCAGAGGCCGGGCCAGGAAGCTCTGGCTGATGCCGATGTGGTGCTCGTGGTTGGCTCGGAAGTCGGTATGGGCGACAGCTTCCTGCCGAAACTCGATATATCGGGCGAAATCATTCGAATCGACATCGATCCCACGGAACTGACTTCGATGTACTCCGCGGCGGTGCCCATTCAGGCCGACGCCCGCGCAGCGATGCTGGCGTTGTCGTCCGCGCTCGCCCGCCGCAAGCCGGCGGCGCAGCGTTCGCAAGGCGAGATCCGGGTCCGGGACGTGCTCGCGCGCAATGCCGCAAGTATGACCGACCTCGAAAAACAGCACGCGCGAGTGTGGAAGATACTGCGTTCAGTTCTGCCGGCGGACGCAATCGTGATGGGCGACGCCACCCAGATTGTGTACACCGGCTCCTTTGCGATGCCGATGGACATGGAGCGGTGCTGGTACTATTCCGGCACTTACTGTGCCTTGGGTGTCGCCTTGCCGATGGCCATTGGCGCCAAAATCGGCGCGCCGCATCGAGCGGTGATTGCAGTCGCGGGCGACGGCGGGTTCATGTTCACGGTCAATGAACTGGCCACAGCGGCGGAAGAGCGCCTCGCGCTTCCGGTCATCGTATGGAACAACGATGCCCTGAACGCGATCGTGGAGCAGATGGACCTGCAGCAGGTTCCGCGCATCGGTGTCGAGCCCAAGAGCCCTGACTTCCTGCAACTGGCGCAGAGCCTCGGTTGCCATGCATTTCGCGCCGCAAGCGCCGAACACTTGGCGCAATCGGTGCGCGATGCGCTCGTCGCCGATCGCCCGACCCTTATCGAAGTCCGTCAGGACAGCCCGTGGCTGATTACGGCGCGCGCGGCCGTCGCACCGGTTTTTGGTCGTTGATCTCGTCGCGAGGACGGTAAGGCGCCTCGAGAAAGGCCCTCTCCGCGGCATCGAGCTGCAGCCCCAGCGCCTCCACGGCGACATCGAGGTGCGCCGTCTTTCCCGCCCCCACGATCGGTACATTGTGATTGGCGCTGCCCCCGACCCAGGCCATCGCGACGTGAGCCCGGCTCACCCCTCGGCGCGCGGCCACGTCGCCCACGCGGCGGATGATTTCGCGGTCGATCTCATCGCCGTAATATTCCTGATAGACGTCGTGGGCGGTGCGCGCGGTACCGGCATCGCGCGCGAGGAAGCCGCGTGCGAGCGGACTGAAGGTCGTGACGGCGATGCCCTGGTCCCGGCAATAAGGGAACATCTCCCGCTCTTCCTCGCGGTACAGCACATTGTACTGGCACTGCATGTTGACGAAGCCTGTCCAGCCATTCACCGCCGCCACATGATTCATCTTCGCGAATTGCCACGCATACATCGTGGAGGCGCCGAGGTAACGCACCTTGCCGGCGCGCACGATGTTGTGGAGCGCCTCCATCGTTTCCTCGACCGGTGTATCGGCATCAAAGGCATGGATCACGTAGAGATCGACATAGTCGGTACCCATCCGCGCCAGCGAGCGGTCGATCGAGGCCGCAATGTGCTTACGCGACAGACCCCGATCGTTCGGGTCGTCGCTCATCGGGTAAAAGACCTTGGTCGCCAGCACCAGCCGCTCGCGTGCGCTCATCTTGAGCAGGTTCTTGCCGACGACCTCCTCGTTGCGTCCCGCGGAGTACCAATCGGCCATGTCAAAGAAGGTGATGCCGAGGTCGAGAGCGCGGCGCAGGATGGGAATCGACGCGTCCTCGTCAAGTACCCAGCCCTTCCAGGCGGAGCTGCCCATCGACATCGTGCCGAGGCAGAGCTGCGACACCTTGAGGCCCGTCCGCCCGAAGGGGATGTATTGCATGCGAGAAGATTACCGGAAACCAATGGCCGGTAGCATCTCCTCGGCGAGGGCGGCCACGATTTCCGCCGCCGGCAATCTCCGGGCGAGCGGCGCACCCTGCCCGGCCCACTGGGCACCGTATCCCGCCTGGCGCGCCGCCTTTGCAGCGGCATTCAGCGCTTTTCCCGCATCATAGGCGATCGGATAGGAGGGTATCTGCCGCGGCGGAATACCCGCGCCCAAGGCGGTGAACAAATTTTGAAGACAGCGGGCGGGACGCCCGGAGATGGCG
>DATLVV010000526.1:0-2027 GCA_035577165.1 Steroidobacteraceae bacterium
GTATTCAACGTGGCCGCGACCGGATCACGCTGCCCTTGCGTGCGATCTTGTTCGATATGGACGGCACCGTGCTCGACACGGCGCCCGACATGTTTGCGGCGTTGAATGCGCTGCGTGCCGAGCAAGGTCTCGCGCCCATGAACTTCGATGTGGTGCGTTGCGCGGTGAGCCACGGTGCGGCGCGCGTGGTGAAAAGCGCCTTCCCCGACGCAGGGGAGGAGGAATTCGCCGCCCTGCTGCGGCGTTTCCTGGACATCTACCGCGCCGCCTTGAGCGGCGGCACGCAGCTGTTTCCGGGCATGGCCCAGGTTCTCGATACGCTTGCGGCGCGGCGGCTGAAGTCGGGCATCGTCACCAACAAGGCAGGCTGGCTCACCGAACCCCTGCTCGAGCAAATGGGGCTGCGGGGGCGCTTCGACTGCGTGGTGAGCGGCGATACGCTTGCCGAGCGCAAACCCCATCCCCTGCCCCTGCTGCACGCGGCGAAGCTCGCCGGCGTGACGCCGGGCGAATGCATTTATGTGGGCGACGCCGAGCGCGATGTGCAGGCTGCGCACGCGGCGGGGATGGTGGCGTTGGTTGCCAACTACGGATACTTGCGGGCCGACGAGGATTCCAGCGTGTGGGGCGGCGACGCCTATTTGGAGCAGGCCCTGGATCTTCTGGGCTGGCTCGATGCCAGCGGACGCCTATGAGCGGCGCGGCGCTATGGGCGGCGCTGTTGCTGGGGACCGCTCTCGGTGCGCTCGCCATGCTGGTGTGGCGCTCGCGCCGCGAACGGGCATCGGCCATCGAGACGGAGCTATTGCGGGCGCGGCTCAAGACCGAGGAAGCGCTGAGCGCAGAGCGTGAACAGGCCTTGACGCGTGCGCGTGAGCAGCTGCAGGGCGTGTTCGGCGAACTGGCGCGCGACAGCCTGCAAAGCAACAGCGAGGTGTTCCTGCAGCTGGCGCGCGAACGGCTCGGCCGCCAACAGTCGGACGCCTCGCAAGCGCTGAAGGAGCGCGAGACTGCAATCGAGACCCTGGTGCAGCCCATTCGCGAGGCACTGGCCAAGACCGAAGCACAGATTCAGGCGATCGAGCGCGATCGCATCGACGCGTTCGCCACGCTCAAAACTCAAATGGAAGTCCTGGCCGGCGGCCAGCATCTGCTGTCGCGCGAAACGCGCAATCTGGTCACCGCCCTGCGCCGGCCCGACGTGCGCGGGCAATGGGGCGAGATCACTCTTCGGCGGCTGGTCGAATTGTCCGGCATGACCTCGCGCGTCGATTTTACCGAGCAGCTGCACCGCACTACCGACTCCGGCGCCGTCCGGCCCGACATGGTGGTGCACATGCCCGAGCAACGCGACATCGTCGTCGATGTTAAAACGCCGCTCGAAGCCTACCTCGCCGCGGTTGAGGCGCAAAGCGAGGAGGAGCGGGTCTTGCAACTGCGGCGCCATGCCCAAATCGTCGGTGCGAGAATACGCGAGCTGTCGTCGAAACAGTACTGGGCGCAGTTCGAGCGCAGCCCGGATTTCGTCGTTCTATTCCTGCCCGGCGATCAGTTCCTGTCGGCGGCGCTGCAGGAGAACCCGGGACTCATCGACGAATCACTGCGGCAGAATGTGATGTTGGCAACGCCCACCAGCCTCGTGGCCCTGTTGAAGACCGTCGCCTATGGATGGAGGCAGACGGCACTCGCGGACAATGCCGCGGAAATCCGCAACATCGGCGAGGATTTGTACAAGCGGCTGGCCGTATTCGGCGAACACCTCGGCCGGTTGGGCAAGTCGCTGGGCAGCAGCGTCGATACGTTCAATAAAGCGGTTGGTTCTCTGGAGCAGCAAGTGCTGCCGGCGGCGCGCCGCTTCGTGGGGCTCGGGCTGCGTCCGAATCGCGAGATTGAACTGCTCGAGCCGGTGGAGAACCTGACGCGCATTCCGCGCAATCCCGCAGCGGACACCGACCCAGCGGATGAGGCCGATTCTGAAGCGACTTGATGCGATCTATCAGGCGCGTGCCGTGCCGCCGGGGTCGGCA
>DATLVV010000527.1:0-8680 GCA_035577165.1 Steroidobacteraceae bacterium
CGTTGCTGACCAAGGTGGCCTGCGAGGCGATGGTGGGCATACGGCCGCATGTGTCCGTGTTCGGCAGCGACTATCCCACTCCGGATGGGACGGGCATGCGTGACTATCTGCATGTCGAAGACCTGGCGGCGGCGCATTTGAATGCGCTCGACTACCTGCGCGCCGACGGCAAGTCGGCAACCCTGAACGTCGGCTACGGCCACGGCTATTCGGTGCGCGACGTACTGCGCATGGTGGAGAAGGTGGGCGGCAAGCCCTTGGTCATTCGCGAGGAGCCGCGCCGCGCGGGCGATCCTGCGTACCTCGTGGCACGCGCCGATCGCATCCGCCAAGAGTTGGGATGGCGACCGCGCTATGACGATCTAACGGCGATCGTCAGCCATTCGCTGGCGTGGGAGAAGAAGCTGCAGCGGGAGCCTTGGGCTTGAGATCATGATCCCTGAGGAAGCGGCGGCGCTGCATCAGGGATACTTAACTTGACCTGGCAAAACCGCTAGTCTTCTGGGTACTTTTTCTAGTTAAATCAGAATATTACGCATGCGGATTACGATTTTTGGCTCGGGCTACGTGGGCCTGGTGACGGGCGCGTGTTTGGCGGATGCCGGCAACCATGTGGTGTGCGTGGACGTCGACGAACGCAAGACCGCCATGCTGCAACAAGGCCAGATGCCCATTCATGAACCCGGCCTCGATGCGGTGGTCAAGCGCAATTTCGATGCGGGCCGTTTGCGCTTCACCACCAGCGCGGCGGAAGGCGTCAAGCACGGACAGTTCCAGCTGATTGCGGTGGGCACGCCGCCCGATGAGGATGGTTCCGCGGACCTGCGCTATGTGCTGGCGGTGGCGCGTTCCATCGGCGAGCACATGAGCGAGTACAAGGTCGTGATCACCAAGTCGACCGTGCCGGTGGGCACCGCCGACAAGGTGCGCGAGGCGGTGAAATCGTCGCTGGCGGCGCGCAAGGCGGATGTTGAATTCGACACGGTCTCGAACCCGGAATTCCTCAAAGAGGGCGCCGCCATCGCCGATTTCATGCGCCCCGATAGGGTGATCGTCGGCACCGACTCAGCGCGCGCGACCGAGATGATGCGCGCGCTGTACGAGCCGTTCACGCACAACCGCGACCGAATGATCGTGATGGATGTGCGTTCCGCCGAACTGACCAAGTACGCGGCCAATGCCATGCTGGCCACCAAGATCAGTTTCATGAATGAATTGGCCAACCTGGCCGAACACTTCGGCGCCGACATCGAGGACGTCCGGCTCGGCATCGGCTCCGATCCGCGCATCGGCTACGCGTTCATTTATCCGGGCGCAGGTTACGGCGGATCGTGCTTTCCCAAGGACGTCCAGGCATTGAAGCGTTCGGCGGATGAAGTCGGCTACGATGCCAGCATTCTGACGGCGGTGGAGAGCGTCAACAACCGCCAGAAGCATGTGCTGTTCAGCAAGATCAAGGCGCACTTCGGCGATTTGCGCGGCAAGACCATCGGTCTTTGGGGTCTGGCCTTCAAACCCAATACCGATGATATGCGTGAAGCCGCCAGCCGCGTGCTGATGGAAGCCTTGTGGGCGGCCGGGGCGAAGGTACGCGCCTACGACCCGGTGGCGATGCCCGAATGCTTGCGAATTTACGGCGAGCGGAGCGATCTCGTCCTGTGCAAGAGCAGCCCCGAGGTGCTCGAGGGGGCGGATGCCCTGGCCATCGTCACCGAATGGCGGGAATTTCGCAGCCCGGATTTCGATGCCATCAAGGCCACGCTGCGCACGCCGGCGATATTCGACGGGCGCAACATCTACGACCCGGGCCGCATGGCGCGCGCCGGCTTCAGTTATTATGCAATCGGCCGTGGTAAGCGTTCTGTAGCGGGCGAATCATGACCCTATTGATTCCAGTGATTCTGTCCGGCGGCGCCGGCACCAGGCTCTGGCCGCTGTCGCGGGAGATGTATCCCAAGCAATTGCTGGCGCTGGCCGGCAAGATGACCATGCTGCAAGACACGGTGACGCGGCTGGCGGGCATCGCCGGCGCTCAGCCGCCCATCATCGTATGCAACGAGGCGCATCGCTTCACCGTCGCCGAACAGATCCGCACCCTGGGGATGACGGCGTCGGCGATTCTGCTCGAGCCCGCCGGCCGCAATACGGCGCCCGCCGTCGCACTCGCGGCGTTCAAGGCGCAGCAGCTGGATCCGGATGCCACCATCGTGGTGGCGCCTGCCGATCACGTGATCCGTATGTTGCGCGTGTTCCAAACCGCGGCTGAAACCGCAGCGGCATTGGCCGAGGAGGGCAAACTCGTCACCTTCGGCATCGTGGCACACGCACCGGAAACCGGCTACGGCTACATCCGCCGCAGCGAGGGCGCAGGCCCGGCCTATCCGGTGGCGCAATTCATCGAAAAGCCGCCCTTGGACATGGCCACGCAATTCGTCGCATCGGGCGACTATTACTGGAACAGCGGCATGTTCGTGTTCAAGGCCGCCCGCTATCTGGCCGAGCTCGCCGTGTATGCTCCCGACATTCTCGAGGCATCGCAGGCGGCCTTCGCCGCCGCCAAGTCGGATTTGGATTTCTCGCGCATCGACAAGACGGAATTCGAGAAATGCCGCAGCGAGTCGATCGACTATGCGGTCATGGAAAAAACCCGCGACGCCGTGGTTCTGCCGCTCGATGCCGGTTGGAGCGACGTCGGCTCGTGGTCATCGCTGTTCGACGCGCTCCCGGCCGACGAAGAGGGCAATGTGCTGCAGGGTGACGTCATGGTGCACGACACCCACGACTGCTACGTGCACTCGACCAGCCGCTTGGTCGCGGCTGTGGGCATGGACGATCACATCATCGTCGAGACCAAGGATGCCGTTCTGGTGGCCCCCAAGGAGCGGGTTCAGGACGTGAAAGAGCTCGTGACCATGATCAAGAAAGCCGGGCGCAGCGAATCGGCCTGGCATCGCGAAGTATTCCGACCCTGGGGCAGCTACGACAGCATCGACAACGGCGATCGCTTCCAGGTGAAACGCTTGTCGGTCAAGCCGGGCGGGGTGTTGTCGCTGCAAATGCATCACCATCGCGCTGAACATTGGATCGTGGTGCAGGGCACCGCGCGCATCACCTGCAACGATAAGACATTCTTGCTGTCGGAGAATGAATCGACCTACATCCCCATCGGCGCCACGCATCGCATCGAGAATCCGGGCAAGGTGCCGCTGCGCATCGTCGAGGTGCAATCGGGATCATATCTCGGGGAGGACGACATCGTGCGTTTCGAGGACAACTACGGCCGTCAAGGGACGAATACTTGAAATCGATCAGCTGCTTCAAGGCATACGACTTACGCGGCCGGATTCCCAGTGAACTGAATGACGATGTGGCTTACCGGGTGGCGCGCGGTTACGCGCAGTTTCTCACTCCGAGGCGGGTTGTCGTCGGCCGCGACATCCGTCTGTCGAGCACGGAACTCGCCGATGCCGTGTGCCGCGGCCTCACCGACAGCGGCGTCGACGTCGACGACATCGGGGTATGCGGCACGGAGGGCGTGTATTTTGCGACGTTCAACAATGCGGCGGCGGACGGCGGCATCATGATCACCGCAAGCCACAATCCACCGGACTACAACGGCATGAAATTCGTGCGCGAACAGTCGAAACCGATCAGCGGCGACAACGGCCTCCAGGACATTCGCGGCTTCGCGGAGCGGGGGGAATTCCCCGCGCCGTCGCGGGCCGGCGTGCGCCGCCCGATCGACGTGCAGGCCGCCTATGTGGCGCATCTTCTGTCCTATGTCGACGCCGGCAAGCTCAAGCCGCTCAAGATCGTGGTCAACGCCGGCAATGGCGGCGCGGGCTTGATCATCGATGCGCTGGAGCCGCACTTGCCTTTCAAGTTCATCAAAATTCACCACGAACCCGACGGGCACTTTCCGAACGGCATCCCCAATCCCATGCTGGAGGAGAATCGCGCCCCGACGGTCGCGGCCATCCGGCGATACGGCGCGGATTTGGGAATTGCCTGGGACGGCGATTACGACCGCTGCTTCTTTTTCGATGAGCACGGCGCTTTCATCGAGGGGTACTACATCGTGGGACTGCTGGCCTCGGTGCTGCTGCGCGGATCGGCGGGCGGAAAAGTGGTGCACGATCCGCGGCTGACCTGGAATACTCTCGAGGTGGTCAAGGCCAGCGGCGGGGTGGCGGTCCTGTCGAAATCGGGCCATGCCTTCATCAAGCAGCGCATGCGCGAGGTCGACGGCGTCTACGGCGGGGAAATGAGCGCACACCACTACTTCAAGCGCTTTGCCTATTGCGACAGCGGCATGATTCCCTGGCTCATCGTCGCGCAAATCCTGTGTGAGTCCGGACAATCCCTGTCCAGCCTGGTGGGCGAGCGCATCGGCCTGTTTCCGGTCAGCGGCGAACTCAACTATCGGGTCCCCGACGCCAGGGCGACGCTCGCAGCCATCGAGGCGCGTTATGCACCGCAGGCCCGCGCCGTCGATCGCACCGACGGGGTGTCCTTCGAATTTGCGGACTGGCGCTTCAATCTGCGCAGCTCGAACACCGAGCCCTTGATCAGGCTCAATGTCGAGGCGCGCGGCTCGGTGAAACTCATGCAGGCGAAGACCGAGGAATTGCTCGGCCTGCTGAAGACGCAGGGCGCCGTGGCGGCGGACGCATAGGCCAAGCGCCATGTCCTTCCTTCCCAGGCTGAGCGTCGTGATTCCGGTCTACAACGAAGAGGCCGTGCTGCCGACCTTGTTCTCGCGGCTGTATCCGACCCTGGATGCGCTCGGCATGGCGTACGAGATCGTGTTCGTCAACGACGGCAGCAAGGATCGATCGGTAGCGTTGTTGCGGCAGCAATTCATCGTAAGGCCGCGCGAGACGCGTGTCGTGATATTTCATGCGAATTTCGGCCAGCATTCGGCGGTGATGGCGGGACTCGCATACGCGCGCGGCGAGTACGTGATCACCCTCGATGCCGACCTGCAAAACCCCCCCGAAGAGATCGGCAAGCTGGCCGGCATGCTCGAGCAGGGCTACGACTACGTGGGCACCGTCCGCCAGCAGCGCCAGGACTCGTGGTGGCGGCGCTGGTTCTCGAAGCGCATCAACAAGCTGCGCGAGTGGATCACCCCGGTGCGCATCACCGATCAGGGCTGCATGATGCGCGGCTACGCGCGCTCGGTGGTCACCGCGCTCAATCAGACCCGGGAAGTCAACACTTTCATTCCGGCCCTGGCCTCCCTGTACGCCATGAATCCCATCGAGGTGCCGATCGCCCACGAGGAGCGTTTCGCGGGCCGCTCGAAGTATTCGATGTACAGTTTGATCCGTTTGAACTTCGATTTGATCACCGGCTTCTCGGTGGTGCCCCTGCAGCTCTTTTCCATGGTGGGCATGCTGATCTCGATTCTGTCGGGCCTGCTGTTCTTGGTGCTGCTTGTACGCCGGATCTGGGTCGGCTCCGAGGCCGAGGGACTGTTCACCCTGTTCGCGTTCGTGTTCTTCCTGATCGGCGTGGCGCTGTTCGGCATCGGCCTGCTGGGCGAATATGTCGGACGCATCTATGCCCAGGTACGCGAACGGCCGCGCTACATCGTGGAAGCGGTCCTGGAGGAAGAGCCGCATATACCGGAGCGCCGGGTCAACGCGGGGGCGTACGGGCAGGAATTGGCCCGGTGACGCGCGCGGTGGTGTTTGCCTACAGCGAGGTGGGGGTTCGCTGTGTGCGGGAATTGTTGGCGCAAGGGGTGACGATCCCGCTGCTGTTCACGCACGATGACGATCCCGGCGAGCGTCAATGGTTCGGCAGCGTGCGGCAATTGGCCGAGGCGCACGGCATTCGAACCGAGAGGCCGGATTCGCCCAACACGCCGCAGTGGATTGCCGAAGGCCGGGCCGCAGAGCCGGATTTTCTGTTCTCGTTCTACTACCGCCACATGCTCGACCGCGCCTGGCTCACCGTGCCCCGCCGCGGAGCGCTCAATATGCACGGCTCGTTGCTGCCCAAGTACCGCGGCCGCGCACCGGTGCATTGGGCCATTCTCAGGGGCGAATCGGCCACCGGCGCCAGCCTGCACTACATGCTCGAAAAGCCGGATGCCGGCGCGCTGCTGGACCAGCAATCGGTGCCCATTCTCGAGAACGACACGGCGCTCGAAGTGTCGCTCAAGGTGGCCGCGGCCGCCGCCGAGGTGCTGCGGCGCAGTCTGCCCCGCCTGATCGACGGCAGCGCCGAAGCGCGGCCGCTCGATTTGAGCGCGGGCTCGTACTTCGGCCGCCGCCGTCCGGAGGACGGGCGCATCGATTGGCGCTGCTCGGCTCGCGCAGTTCACGATCTGGTACGCGCAGTGGCGCCGCCGTTTCCGGGTGCCTTTACCGAGGTAAACGGGTGTAGGCTTGCGGTTCTTGAAACGCGGGTGGATGCGCGGCCGGTGCGGTACGACGCCCACGCCCCCTGTCTGTATGCGGAGGACGGCGAGTGGTTCGCCGACTGCATCGACGGGCGGCGGCTGCGAATTCTAAAGCTCGCCATGAATGGCGAGACCTTGACGCCCGCCGGCGCGCCGCCGGCATTGATGAAGCAGCCGCTGGCACTGGCGTGAATGCCGGCACGGGATCGGAGTGTGTGGCGATTTAGGGGTCTATTTTGAAAAACGTTCTCATTCTCGGCGTCAATGGATTCATCGGGCATCACTTGAGCAAGTACATTCTCGCTCATACCGATTGGCATATTTACGGCATGGATCTGCAATCCGAGCGCGTCAGCACTCTGCTCGGCAACCCGAAATTTCATTTCGTGGAAGGCGACATCACCATCAACCTGGAGTGGGTGGAGTACCACGTCCGCAAGTGCGACGTGATACTGCCGCTGGTGGCCATCGCGACGCCGGCCACCTATGTGCGCGCGCCGCTGCGGGTGTTCGAATTGGACTTCGAGGCCAATCTGCCCATCATCCGCCACTGCGTCAAATACCAGAAGCGCGTGGTGTTCCCGTCGACCTCCGAGGTCTATGGCGCAAGCAAGGACAAGGAGTTCGACCCCGAGACTTCCGAACTGGTGCTGGGGCCGATCCACAAGCAACGCTGGATTTATTCCTGCGTGAAGCAGCTCCTCGACCGCATCATCTACGCCTATGGTCAGCAGGGGCTGCAGTTCACCCTGTTCCGCCCCTTCAATTGGATCGGGTCCGGGCTCGACAGCATGGATGACCCCAAGGAAGGCTCATCGCGGGTGCTGACCCAGTTCCTGGGACACATCGTGCGCGGCGAGCCGATCAAGCTGGTCGACGGCGGCAAACAAACCCGCGCCTTCACCTTCATCGACGATGCCGTGGTGTGCCTGACCCAGATCATCGACAATCCGAACGGCATCGCCGACGGCAAGATCTACAACATCGGCAATCCCCACAACCTGTATTCCATCCGCGAGCTGGCGGAGATGATGTTGGAAATCGCCCTATCGAGGCCGCAATACGCACCCACGGCGCGCAACACCAAGCTCGTCGACATTTCTGCGCTCGATTACTATGGCAAGGGATACGCGGACATTCCGGCGCGCCTGCCGTCGATCAAGAACACCACGGCGGAACTGGGCTGGACGCCGAAGACCGATATGCGCGCCGCGTTGAACGCGATCTTCGATTCCTACGCCAACAGCCTGCCCTCGGCGTCGGCGCTGCTGTCGCGCGATGCTTAAGAATGCGCGCATCGGCCTGAAGGTCGATGTGGACACCTTGCGCGGCACGCGCGAAGGCGTGCCGCGCCTGATGGCGCTATTCAAGAAGCTCAGGCTGGACGCGACATTTTATTTCTCGGTGGGTCCCGACCATACCGGGCGCGCGCTGCGCCGCGTGTTCCGCAAGGGGTTTGCGCAGAAGGTGGCCCGCACCTCGGTGCTCAAGCACTACGGGCTGAAGACGCTGCTCTATGGGGTGTTGCTGCCGGGACCCGACATCGGCCGCAGCGCCGGCGGCGTGATGCGCAGCGTGCACGACGCGGGATTCGAGGTCGGACTGCACACCTACGACCACGTGCGCTGGCAGGACCACGTGGTCAAGGCCACGCCGGCGTGGACCCGCGCGGAGTTCGAGCGCGGCCTTCGGGCCTTCGAGACCGTGTTCGGGTTCCCGCCGCAGTCGCACGCCGCCGCAGGCTGGCAGATCAACGCGGCCGGGCTGGCTCTGGAGCAGGAATACGGCCTCAAGTACGCCAGCGACACGCGCGGCGGACCGCCTTTCCTGCCGCAGCTGACGAACGGCGTGAGCGCCTGTCCGCAGCTGCCCACCACCCTGCCCACCTTCGATGAGATCCTGGGGTTGGACGGCGTCGATGAATCCAGCGTCGCCGGCGCAATGTTTCGCCGGTCGCAGGCTGCTGACCCGGCGGATCTCCTGCATGTGTTCACCTTGCACGCGGAACTCGAGGGCATGCTGCTGCTGCATGCCTTTGAGTCGCTGCTCGCAAAATGGCTTGAATCGGGCGCAGTGATCACTCGCATGGCGAAAATCCATGAGTTGGCGATGCAGCGACCCTTGCCCACCCGCAGCGTGATCATGGGCGAAGTGGCGGGTCGATCCGGCCAACTGGCCGTGCAGGCGCCGAGCGAGGCAGCCCGGGCGTGAACGAACCCGCCCGTGTAATCGAACCCACGGGCCTCACCCCGCGCGAGCGGTGGACCT
>DATLVV010000528.1:0-4180 GCA_035577165.1 Steroidobacteraceae bacterium
GGCGCCCAACACCCGGATCCGCGATGTGCGGGAGTGGCTGGCCTATGAGCGCGCAGTGTCCCAAGAGGCCAGGATTCTGGTGCTGGTGTCATTCAGCTTTCTGCTGGTGTGCCTGCTCAATGCCATGGGCTTGATGCTGGCCAAGATCATGGGACGCGCCGGCGACATCGGTGTGCGCCGCGCCTTGGGCGCCAACCGCGGGGCGATTTTTGTCCAGTGCCTGATCGAGGCGGGGGTCGTCGGCCTGGCCGGCGGCCTGCTGGGTCTGCTGCTCACCATGCTCGGTCTCATGGGCCTGCGCTCCCTGCTCTCCGAGCAGGTGACCCGGCTCACGCATTTCAGTGTGAGCGACATCGCCATTGCGATGACGCTCGCGATCGTCGCCACCATTCTCGCAGGGCTGTATCCCACCTGGCGCGCCGCGCAAGTGCAGCCTGCCTGGCAATTGAAAGCACAGTAGGGGAAACATCATGGAACTGCGTCCTATTCTTTCCGCCATGCGCCGCAATAAGGTCGGCGCCATTTTGATCGGCGTGCAAATGGCAATCACCCTGGCGATTCTCTGCAATGCGCTGTTCATCATCGAGCAGCGCGTCGCGCTGGCCAAGCGTCCGACCGGCTTGGACGAGAGCAATATCTTCATCATCACCAACCAATGGGTGGGCAGTCCCACCGACCTCGCCGCGAAATTGCAGGCGGACCTCGCGGCGCTGCGCGCAACCCCGGGGGTGATCGATGCGACCGCCAGCAACTCCTATCCCCTGAGCAACGGCGGCTCGACCGAAGGAGTCCGGCTCGCTCCGGAGCAAAAGGAGCCGACGGCATTGACCGCGCTGTACATGGTCGATGAGCACGGTTTGAATGCCATGGGACTGAAGCTGATCGCCGGCCGCAACTTCAATGCCGACGAGGTGATGGACAAGGTCGGGTTCACAGATTTGAATCCGCCCGTTGCCGTCATCATCACCAAGACCCTGGCCGACAAGGCGTTCCCGGGGAAAAGCGCGGTGGGCCAGTCCATTTACTCCGAGTTCCCGAAGAGGCGGGTGCCGATCGTCGGGGTTGTCGACCGGCTGCAGGTTCCCTGGACCCAGTCGGGCGGCTGGGGCAGCAAGTTCAGCGAGAATTCGAGCATCATGCCGTTCCGATTCGTAGCCTCCTATATTCACTACATCGTGCGCGCGCAGCCGGGCCAGATCAAACAAGTGCAGAAGGCGGCGGAGAAGACGCTCATCGAGCTGGACCGCGCGCGGGTGATCGAGAAGAACTGGACGCTCACGGAGGCTCGCGCCGACGCCTATCAGGACGATCGCGGCCTGGTGGTCATTCTCAGCGTGGTATGCGCGGCGCTTGTCGCAGTCACGGCGTTCGGCATCGTGGGTCTCACCAGCTACTGGGTGGCGCAGCGCCGCCGTCAGATCGGCATTCGCCGGGCGCTGGGTGCGACCCGTCAGGCCATCGTGCGCTATTTCCAAACGGAGAATTTTCTGATTGCCGCCGCCGGCTCCCTGATCGGAGTGGGTCTTGCCATCGCCCTGAATCTCTGGATGGTCTCCACGTTCGAGATGGAGCGGCTGCACACCGGCTATGCCTTCATCGGCGCCCTGTTGGTACTGTTGCTGGGACAGCTTGCGGTGCTGTGGCCGGCGCTGAAGGCGGCGTCCGTTCCGCCGGCCTTGGCGACACGGGCGGCGTGAGGCACCGCCTGCGCCCCGCTCGTGTGATTCGGCCGCGCACCCGTTACCATTGAGCCATGCGCACTGTATTGGTCATCGACGACAATCCTGCCGTGGCCCAGGCGCTCGCGTTGCTGTTCGGCCTGCACGACATCCGGACGCTCGCCGCCGCCACCCCCGAGCAGGGCCTGGCGCTGCTGGCGCGCGAGCGCGCCGATCTGGTCATCGCCGACATGAACTTCACCGCCGATACCACCTCGGGGGAGGAGGGAACGGCGCTGTTCCGGTCATTGCGGGTTCATCAGCCCGATCTGCCGGTGATCCTGCTGACGGCGTGGACCCACCTGGAATCCGCCGTGCAGCTGGTCAAGGCCGGCGCCGCGGACTACATCGGCAAACCCTGGGATAACGACAAGCTGCTGGCAACGGTGGAGAACCTGCTCGAATTGGCGGAGGCGACCCGCGAGCGGCAGCGGCTGCAGAGCGAGCAGCGCCGCCGCCGCGAGCGGCTGGCGGAACAATTTGACCTGCGCGGCATCGTGTTCGCCTCGGACGAGATGGAACGGGTGGTCGAGCTCGCCTGCCGCGTCGCGCGCGGCGATGTGCGCGTGCTGATCACCGGCCCGAACGGCGCCGGCAAGGAGCGTATCGCCGAGATCGTGCATGCGAATTCCTCGAATCGCGGCGGACCCTTCGTCGCGGTCAATTGCGGCGCCATCCCATCGGAGCTGATCGAGGCGGAATTGTTCGGCGCCGAGGCCGGCGCGTACACGGGGGCCGGTCGCGCCCGCACGGGCCGCTTCGAGACGGCGAACGGCGGCACTTTATTTCTCGACGAAATCGGCAATCTACCGCTGGCCGGGCAAGTGAAGCTGCTGCGCGTGCTCGAGACCGGCCAATTCGAGATGCTGGGTTCGAGCCGCACCCGCACCGCCCAGGTGCGGGTGTTGAGCGCCACCAATGCCGACCTTCCGGCGCTGATTCGCGAGGGCCGGTTTCGCGAGGATTTGTACTACCGGCTGAATGTCATCGAAGTCGCCGTGCCGCCGTTGGCGGATCGCCCCGCCGACATTTTGCCCCTAGCGCGGCACTTTCTCGGCGAGACCCTGCAGCTGAGCGAGGATGCCGCGGCGGCACTGCTGGCGCACGATTGGCCGGGCAACGTGCGCGAGCTGCGCAATTGCATCGAGCGCGTCAAGCTGCTGGCGCGCGAGAAGATCATCACCGCCGCGGATTTGAATTTGCCGGCCCCGCATCGGGCGCCGCCGGAAGGCGAAGCGACCCGCCGCGACGCCGATCATCCGAACCGCGATGCGATCGAAGCCGGCCTGCGGGAGGCGGGCGGCAACATCAGCCGCGCCGCGCACAGCCTGGGCCTGTCGCGCCAGGCGCTGTACCGGCGCATGGAACGCTTCAATTTGCGGCCGCCCGGCGGCGGCTGACAGCCACCGATGAACCTGAGACGGCCGAAGTTGAGCTTGCGGGCCAAACTGGCAGCGCTGCTGCTCGGCGTCGTTGCCGCCACCGCCGCGCTCAGCGCATGGCTCACGCATGCGCTCGGCAGCGCGATTCTGGCTTGGGTCTTGATCGTCGCGGCGGCGCTGTTTCCGGTCCTGTGGCTGGCGGGACGCGTCATGCGGCCGATCGGGCAGATGCTGCGCGCGCTGTCCAGCACCGTGGCGAGCTACCGCGAGGGCGATTTCAGTCTGTCGCTGGTGGTGCGGCGCGACGATGAATTGGGCGAGTTGATGCAGGCTCACAACGAACTGGCGGCCGCGCTGCGCACCCAGCGCGCGCACCTGGTACAGCGCGAGTTGTTGCTCGACACGGTGATGCAGAACTCGCCGGTGGCGCTGGTGCTGGTGGACGCGCACGAACGCATCGCCTACGCCAACCTCGCGGCCCGCCATTTGTTGAGCGAGGGCCGCAGCCTCAATGGTCTGCGCTTCGGCGACATGCTGGAGCGCGCGCCGCCGGCGTTGCGCAACGCCGCCGCGACTCAGGGCGACAGCCTGTTCTCGGCCGACATCGACGGCGCCGAGGAGACGTTTCACCTGTCGCAACGCGCCTTCATTCTCCAGGGAAGCGCGTTTCGGCTGTACCTGCTCAAGCGGCTCACCCGCGAGCTGTCGAGGCAGGAGGTTTCCACGTGGAAGAAATTGATTCGCGTGTTGAGCCATGAGCTCAACAATTCCCTGGGGCCCCTGTCATCCCTGGCGCATTCGGGCGCCGAGATTGCACGGCGCGGCGACCATGCGGCGTTGCCCGCCGTGTTTGCGGCCATTGCCGAGCGGTCCGACCACTTGCATCACTTCGTCAGCGGCTATGCCACGTTCGCGAGGTTGCCCGCGCCCCGTGCGGAACGCATCGAGTGGAGCGCCTTCGTCGCCGATCTTAAGCGCCAGCAGCCGTTCGCCGCGCCCGCGGCGCTGCCTCTGCTGCCCGGTTGGTTCGACCGGGTGCAGGTGGAGCAAGCGCTGATCAATCTGCTCAAGAACGCCCAC
>DATLVV010000529.1:0-6569 GCA_035577165.1 Steroidobacteraceae bacterium
GTCATGGAGTTCTTCAAGCTGCCGGCAACCGCGCGCGCCTCGTTCGCCTTTTACAACACCTTCGAGGAAATCGACAGACTTGCCGCCGGCGTCGAGCGCGCGCGCAAGATGTTTGCCTGAGGTCGCCCAAGCCCATGGAACTCAACGATCTTTACCGCGACGTCATCCTCGACCACAACCGCCGGCCGCGCAATTTCGGCGCGCTCGAACCGGCCGACGCCAGCGTCGAGGGATTCAATCCCATGTGCGGCGATCGACTCACTCTGCGCCTGCGATTGGCCGATGGCACGATCAGCGACATCCGGTTCGAGGGACAGGGCTGCGCGATCTCGACCGCCTCGGCTTCACTGATGACCGAAGCGGTGAAAGGCAAGACCCGATCCGAGGCGCTGCATTTGTTCGATCGAGTTCACCAGCTTCTCACCGATGATGCGGCGCAGGCCGATGACGAGCTCGGCAAGCTCGCCGCGCTATCCGGTGTGCGCGAATTTCCGGCACGCGTCAAATGCGCGAGCCTTTGCTGGCACACGCTCGCCTCGGCGCTGCGCTCAACCAACCCGCAGGCGCTGCCCGCGGTGACCACCGAATGACAGGCTCCTAACGATGCGCTCGTACGAAAATGAACCGATAGTGGTGCAGCGGGAGGTCAAGGCG
This sequence comes from Steroidobacteraceae bacterium, assembly GCA_035577165.1. Classification (GTDB taxonomy): domain Bacteria; phylum Pseudomonadota; class Gammaproteobacteria; order Steroidobacterales; family Steroidobacteraceae; genus Bog-1198. The sequence continues at coordinate 655 of DATLVV010000529.1, forward strand.
GTGGCCATCCCCGCCGGTGTCGAAGTCAATCTAAAGCTGGGCTCCGTGGGCTACATCACGCAGGCCCTGGGCGGCAGCTTCACCGTGTACATCGACGGCAACCTGTTCCGCATCGCCGGCCAGGACGCGGATGCCATCGGCAAGACCGCCGCGGCGGCGCCGGAGGTGCCGCCGGGTGCCTCTGAAGAGGACATCAAGAACGTCGTTTGGCAGCAGCTGAAGACCTGCTATGACCCGGAAATCCCGGTCAATATCGTCGACCTCGGTTTGGTCTACGAATGCGATGTCAGCAAGAACGAAGACGACACCCGCACTGTGGACATAAAAATGACGTTGACCGCTCCCGGCTGCGGCATGGGCGAGGTATTGGTTCAGGACGTGCGCGACAAAGTGCAGATCGTTCCGACCGTTGCGCGGGCGAATGTCGAGTTGGTGTTCGATCCGCCGTGGAATCAGACCATGATGTCGGATGAAGCGCGTTTGCAGACCGGCATGATGTGATGAAATGGATCGACGCAGGACCGGCAGCAGATCTGGCTGATGGGCAGACACTGTCCATTCCGGTGGGGCGTCGCATGATCGCGCTGGCGCGCAGCGGCGCCGCATATTTTGCCATCGAGGATATCTGCACTCATGATGGAGCTGCGCTCACCGGCGGGACCATCGAAGGAACCGAAATCATCTGCCCGCGTCACGGGGCAAGATTTTGCCTGCGAACGGGTGAGGCGCTGAGCCCGCCTGCCTACGAGCCCGTGCGCGTATTCGCTACAAAAATCGAAGGTGGCCATCTGTGGGTGCACGCAGACTGACCTTACTGCGGCACGGGAAGGCCCAGCCCATCGATGCCTGCGCGGAGGACTTCGAGCGCGCGCTGACCCGTCGCGGCTGCATCGAAGCGCAGGAAATGGCGGCGCGGATCGTATACCGCGATCTCATTCCCGATTTGATCTTGGTGAGTCCCGCCGAACGTGCCTGGGCGACGGCGGAAATCATCGCCGCCGCGTGCGAGTTGGATGCCAAGCAGGTGCAGTGCGCGCGCGAACTGTATCTGGCGACGCCCGAAACCACTTGGCGGCTGCTCGCCCGGCGTGACCCGGCCTTAAGTCACATCATGATTTGCGGGCACAACCCCGGGTTGAGCCAGATCGCCAGCCGCTTCGGACCCAAGCTGCAGCCCCGGGAACTGCCGACCGCAGGCATCGCCACGGCCTTCTGGCGCGACGCCCAGTGGGCAACCCTGCAACCGGAGTCCGCGAGCATCTGCGAACTGGACGATCCGGAAAGCATGGCTGACCTCTGGGCGTAGGTCCGGGCTCCTGCTCCTAGAACGGCAATCCGTGCGCCTGGCCGCCCATGCACATCAACATGGGTATCGACAGAATGAAATTGATGCGCGACGCCCGGCCCGCGGTCTTGCGCGCCGCCGCTTTTTCATCATCCGTTGCCGGCACAATCCCGAGGATTTTCTTTTGATTCGGCCAGATGAAGACCCAGACATTGAACAACATGATGGTGCCGAGCCATGCCCCGACGCCAATGGTGCGAAATCCCGCCTGCAGCGTGATGGCTCTTTCGAAGCCGACATGGCTGTCGAAACCGTACCCGAACAATAGATAGAGCACGCCGGTCACCCAGGTGGCGACCGCACCCCATCGGAACCATAGCAGCGCCCGGGGCGCGATGTATTTGGAGATTCCCGCACCGCCCGGACCGCCCTTGTCGGCCGCCGCCGCCGCCAGACCGGGCGTCTGCACCAGATTGAAGTAGTACAGGAGACCGATCCAAGTGATGCCGGAGATGATGTGCAGCCAGCGGTCGATGCGGATCGGGTGCAGGCCGGTGGCCAATCCCGACCATGCGGTAAGCAGAATGCCGATGACCACGGCGAGTACCACGCCGGTGGTGATGGCGCCCTTGACCGAGTTGAGCGGATGCATATGCAGTCTCCCCAATGTTGATTCTTAAGTTGTGTTGAGGTGCCCCGCGCGAGGGCTGCAGAAGTTTGCACCCGAAGGTGGCTCCCGTCAAAATTTCAGTTGGTCGCGCTGCAGCCGCAGCAGCCGGCGGCGGTCTCGCTTGTCCGGCCGTCCCGACGAAGGCCGCGGCCTGCCAACCTCCGCCAGGCGCTGCTGTTCGCGCAGCACCGCGCGCCGCGCGGCGCTCGCGGGCGTCTCGGCAAAGCACGCCTGCGCCTCGGCGGCCGGTCCACGCCTCGAGGGCAGCGCCAATACTTCGAATTCCGCCACGACACCCTGCAACGACAGGCTCAGTGAGTCGCCAATGCGGACGCGATGCGCCGGTTTGACCCGCTCCGCGTTCAAATGAACTTTGCCGCCGTTGATCGCAGCCGTGGCCAGGCTTCGTGTTTTGTAAAAACGCGCCTGCCACAGCCATTTGTCGAGGCGCAGATGGTCGCTTTCCATAATCCTTAGCGTCGGCGTCGAAGCCGCTATAATAGCGCCATGCCAGCCCCGATTCGGAATTTAACGACCCCGTGCTGAAGGAATATCGCGAGCGGCTCGTCAGAGATACGGCGGCGCTCGATGCCGCAGGACTTCTGAAGCGCGAACGTGTCATCGGATCGGCGCAGGGTCCGGTCGTGCGGCTCGCCGACGGACGCGAGATGATCAATCTCTGCGCCAACAACTACCTGGGACTTGCCAACCATCCCGCAGTGCTGCAAGCCGCGCATGATGCGCTCGCCCGCTATGGCTACGGGGTCGCCTCGGTGCGCTTCATCTGCGGCACGCAAAGCGTGCATCGCGAGCTGGAGGACCGCTTGAGCGCATACCTGTCGATGGAAGATACGATTTTGTACTCCTCCTGCTTCGACGCGAACGGCGGACTGTTCGAGACATTGCTCGACGAGCAGGACGCCGTGATCAGCGACGCCTTGAACCATGCCAGCATCATCGACGGCATCCGTCTGTGCAAGGCACGCCGCCTGCGGTACGCCAACAACGACATGAACGAACTTGAACAGGCGCTGAAGGACTCGCAGGGTGCGCGCGTGCGCATGATCGCGACCGACGGCGTGTTTTCGATGGACGGTTCGATTGCGAGATTGCAGGAGATCTGCGACCTGGCGGACCGTTACGGCGCGCTGGTGATGGTGGATGACTCGCACGCCACCGGATTCATCGGCGCCCGCGGCCGCGGCTCGCATGAACTGCGCGGCGTCGTCGGCCGGATCGACATCCTGACCGGCACCCTCGGCAAAGCCCTGGGGGGCGCGAGCGGCGGCTACGTGGCCGCGCGCAGGGAGATCGTCGGCTGGCTGCGGCAGCGCTCGCGGCCGTACCTGTTTTCGAACAGCATCGCGCCGCCGGTGGCTGCCGCCACGATCCGGGTTCTCGACCTGCTGGAAGGTTCAAACGACCTGCGCGAGCAGCTGCACGCCAACGCCCGGTATTTTCGCGGACAGATGCAGGATCTTGGGTTCGATTTGATTCCGGGCGAGCATCCCATCATCCCGGTCATGCTGGGAGAGGCGCCGCGGGCGGTCAGCCTCGCGGACGGGGTGCAGGCCCGCGGAGCCTACGTCGTGGCCTTCTCATTTCCGGTGGTCCCCCATGGAAAAGCGCGAATTCGCACCCAGATGAGCGCTGCACATTCCCGTGAACAGCTCGATCGGGTCATCCAGGCGTTCGGCTCGGCGGGACGCGAACTGGGCATCATTCAATAAGGGCACCCCATGAAAGCATTGGTCAAGGCGCGCGCGGAACCCGGGATCTGGCTGCAGGACATCCCGGAGCCTACGGTCGGCCACAACGACGTACTCATCAAGGTCCATCGCTCTGCGATATGCGGCACCGACATGCACATCTACAACTGGGACGCCTGGGCTCAGAAGACGGTCCCCGTACCGATGGCGGTCGGCCATGAATACGCCGGCGAGATCGTCGAGTTGGGCAGCGAAGTCCGCGGCTTCAACACCGGCGACCGGGTGTCGGGGGAAGGGCACATTACCTGCGGGCATTGCCGTAATTGCCGCGCCGGGCGACGCCACCTATGCCGCAATACCTCGAGCGTGGGCGTCAACCGCGCCGGAGCCTTTGCCGAATACCTGACCATTCCGGCGACCAATGTGTTCAAGCTGCCAGCCGCCATCGACGATGAGATCGCGTCCATCCTGGATCCGTTCGGCAATGCCACGCATACCGCGTTGGCGTTCAACGTGGTCGGAGAAGATGTTCTGATCGCGGGCGCGGGACCGATCGGCATCATGGCGGTGGCCATCGCGCGGCATTGCGGCGCGCGGCACATCGTCATCACCGACGTGAATGACTATCGCCTCGGTCTGGCGGCAAAAATGGGCGCATCCAAGGCGCTCAACGTGTCGCGCGAGTCCCTCGACGACGCCATGCGCGAGCTGGGCATGGAAGAGGGTTTCGACGTGGGCTTCGAGATGTCGGGCAACGCGACGGCGCTGCGCGAAATGCTCCGCACCATGAATCATGGCGGCAGCATTTCCATGCTGGGCATTCCGCCCGGGGAAACGGCAATCGATTGGAATCAGGTCATTTTCAAGGGCTTGGTGATCAAGGGCATCTACGGCCGCGAGATGTTCGAGACCTGGTACAAGATGTCGAGCATGCTGCAAAGCGGGCTCAACGTGCGCCCCGTCATCACCCACCGTTTGGGAATCAATGATTACCGCGAAGGCTTCGAGATCATGAATTCCGGCAAATCGGGAAAGATCACCCTGGACTGGTCCAGCCTCTAAGAGAATCAGCGGCCGGCAATGCCTCTGAGGCTCAGATGCGGTTCGCTGCACCAGCAATAGGCATATAGGCCGCGAGGGTCGTTGAGCCGGGCGATGGCGCGCGCCTGTTCGAGCATGGGATCGAGGATTCGCTGTACGTCGCTGCGCGGCGGAATGATGCCGGCGAGCTGCGCCACGTGCAGCGTCTCGGACCGCAGCTGCATCAACAGTTGCTCGCGCAAATTCAGCTCAGGCTCGATGTACTGCGCCTCGTAATCGGATCCCAGTTCGGCCAGCTTGGCCGCGGCCTCCGTGGCGTCCCTGAGGCCGCCCAGGTGATCGATCAGACCGATGCGCTGCGCATCGATCCCCGCCCACACCCGGCCCTGGGCAATCTTGTCCACGTCCTCCACCGACTTTTTCCGGCCGTCGCCGACCCGACGCAGGAATTCCGCATAGGCGTGATCGACCGAGTTCTGCAGGATCTGGCGGGTCGCCGGGGACAGTGCCCGGTCCTGGCGCATGTTGCCGGCGAGCGCAGTGGTGCCGAGCCCGTCGACCTTGACCCCGAGCTTCTCCAGCGTGTGTTGAAAGGTCGGTACGACGGAAAACACGCCGATGGATCCCGTCAACGTCGTCGGGCTGGCAAATATCTGGTTCGCCGCCGCGGAAATATAGTATCCGCCGGAGGCGGCGTAGCTGCTCATCGAGACCACGACGGGTTTGCCGGCCTTGCGCAGGCTTTGCACCTCGCGCAGGATTTGCTCCGAGGCAAACATGCTCCCGCCCGGACTGTCGACGCGCAGCACCACGGCCTTCACGGCCCTGTCGTAGCGCGCCTGCCGCAGCAGCTCCGCCGTGCTCTCGCCGCCGATCGTGCCCGGCGGCTGATGGCCATCGAGAATCTCCCCCGACGCCACCACGATTCCGACCTTGGAATCCGATTTGGATTTCAAGACATGCTTGGAACGCACGGAGGCGAGATATTGATTCATCGAGATGGAATTGAACGAATGGTTCTCTTCATCCTCCCCCACCAGGACTTTCAGCTCGTCGGCCAATTGGCGGCGGCTTTTCAGGGCCGTGACCAGACCGCGCTGCAGCGCCAGTTTGGCCGCATCGCCGTTCACGGCCACGAGCGCAGCCGGCTCATCCGCGATGAATTCCTTCAGCGCGCCGGGCGGCAGCGAACGGGCGCGCGTGACGTCCT
>DATLVV010000530.1:0-2211 GCA_035577165.1 Steroidobacteraceae bacterium
CGCCGGTATCGAGCACGAGCGTCGCCGTCGAGTACAGTTCCATGCGCAATCGCGCGATTCGAAACAGCGGCGAGTCCACCAGGCCCACGCTTTCGGGCAGCGCTTCGGAATATTTGGCCCAGCCCTCCATGTAGCCGTCAAACAAGATGGCCCGACGAAAAGCCGGCAGGGGCAACTCCTGGGCAAGCGCCAATTGCACGTGATGCCCCGGCCAGGTTTCGTGAAAGCACACCAGCGCGCTCTCGCACCGCGGCGCGGCCAACGCCTGTCTCAAATTCAGCCAAAATACGCCGGGCGATCTCTCTCCCGCCTGCGGCGGCACGTAGTGGCTGTGCTGGGAGCCTTCCTGTTCCGGTTGAATGGGCCGCACCTCGGCCAGCGCTCGCGGCCAGAGATTGAACAGCGGCCGCATCGCGATCTCTGCATCGGCAACGTATCTGCGGCATTGATCCAGCGCCTCGGCCCGGCCGCGTTCTCCCTCCGAATAACGGTCCTGCGCGGCGAACGCCGCAAAGGCGCCGGCCGGCGGCAGATCCATGCCGAGCGCCTTGAACTCGCTCCGCAGCAGGGCCTGCACTCGAAGCAGTTCCTCCTTGCCCAATTGATGCGCATCCTCGGGTGCAATGGCCGCGGTGGTGTGACCGGCGAAGCGCCAACGATAGAACGCGGGCTGTCCCGAATCCGCGGTCGACGATTCCGCCGCGGCGTGCAATGTCAGTTCCTGCAGCAGCGACTCATAGCTTGCGCCAATATCGCCCTCGATCAGTCTCGCTGCCCGGTCGAGCAGCAGCGCGCGTGATCGCTTCGAGATCTGCTCGGTCCCCTTTTCCAGGGTTCGGTAAAACAAGTGCTGCTGCGGCCGTTCATGGAATGCGTCTCGCAGGTCTCGAACCGCTCTGTCGAGCACCGGGCGTGAACCGATGCGTCCACGAAGGCGCCTGTGGCGCAGCGTCTCCGCCGCATCTTGTATCGCGGACGGCAGTCGCGACAATCGTTCCACGTAGCACTCGGCCTCTGCCGACGCGCCCAACGGATGATCGCGCGCGAACATCTCGACTGCCGTCGCATGAACGCCCGTCAAATGCGTCAGCGGTTCCACCTGCTCGGCGAGCCCGCGGCCGGCACGGCCATAGAAGCGGTTGAGGAAACCCTCGTGCAGGAAGAATCGCAGCACTTGTCGAGTCAGCCCATCGGCGGGACCGTCTTGCGCCGCGGGCATGCCATCAAGCTCCGCGGCCCAGCCATCCATGAGGCGCGCTCTGCGGTCAGCACCTTCTTCGGAGAAATCGGGCAGAGCGGCACCGGGCAATCCCTGTCCCGCCACCTCGGATATTCCAAGATTGAGAGCAAGATCCGGGGCCTCCGTGAGAATCCCGAATAGGACGCGGTCGGAGAAACTTTCTATCGGGCTCTTCATGGCAGGATCACGAGCGCGGACCTCCCAATTTCGGCCCGCGGAACAGCTTCGCCAGCTTCATGAGATTGTGGTCGCGCCACAGGCGTCGCCGCACCACATCCGCTTCTCCCGGCAACTCGGCGCGCCGCCATGATTCCACGGCGCTGATTGCGCGCGCCGACCAGGGTCGATCCACGCGCATGGTGTCGAGGATGGACCGGTAGACGCCGCCGAACTTGGTCGCGTAGTCCATGAATCCCTTCGGTGCATTGAGTTCCATGGTCTCGAACGGCCCGACAAACGCCCAGCGCAGCCCGAGACCCTGGCTCATGCAAAGATCGAGATCCGCGGGCGCGATCACACCCTCCTCCACCAGCGACAGCGCCTCGTTGATCACCGCCGCCTGCAAGCGGTTGACTGCGAATCCGACTACTGGCTTGCGAATCAGCACGGGCGCCTGACCGAGGCCGATCAAGAGCTCGCGCGTGCGTTGCAACGTGGGTTCGCTGGTCCAGCGCGTCGGCACCAGTTCGACCAGCGGAATCAGGTGCGGCGGGCTGAACGGATGCGCAATCAGGCAGCGTTCGCGATGATGGACGTCCGTCAGGAATTTTTCCGGCGGAATCGTCGAGCAGGAACTCGCGAGTATGACCTCCGGGCCCGTAAGGCGGCCGAGTTCCTGGAATACCCGGCGTTTGGTATCGCATATCTCGTGCACGCTTTCCTGGACATGCTCGGCGCCGGCCACCGCCTCCGCCATGCTCGCGCAGAAGCGTATCCGGCGGAGCAAAGTCTGGGCGGAGTCGATCATCCCT
>DATLVV010000531.1:0-2816 GCA_035577165.1 Steroidobacteraceae bacterium
CACCGAGCATAAGCGCGGTATCCTGGCAGCATGTGCTTGGATTTCATTTATCTGGCCTCGGGGTCGCCGCGCCGGCGCGAATTGCTGCAGCAAATCGGCGTGCCGTTCCGAGTGGTAGGGGCGACCGTTGACGAGGCGGTCCTGACGGGTGAGACCTCCGAAGCCTATGTGGCGCGTCTCGCGGCGGCCAAGGCCGACGCCGGCTGGGAGCACAACCAGGTTCGCCGGGCGCCCGTGTTGGCGGCAGACACCGCCGTGGTCTTGGACGGCAGGATCCTCGGCAAGCCGATCGATCGGCCCGATGGCGAAGCCATGCTGCGGCAGTTATCCGGACGCACCCATGTAGTGCTGACCGCCATCGCCTTGCGCACCGCCTCCGGCCTGCGATCGAGGATCAGCCGCAGCGAGGTCACTTTTCGCGCCCTGGCCGCCGAGGAGATCCGCACCTACTGGGAATCCGGCGAGCCGAGCGACAAGGCCGGCGCCTATGCCATCCAGGGCCGGGCGGCGGTTTTCATCGCCGATTTGCGCGGCAGCTTCTCCGGCGTCATGGGATTGCCGCTGTTCGAGACCGCCGAACTGCTGCGGGACGCCGGCGTTGCGCACTGGCAATCGGCTGGGCCGACGCAATGAGCACCGAAATTCTGGTCAACGCAAGTACTCACGAGGCGCGCGCCGCGGTCGTCGAGAATGGCGTGCTGCAGGAAGTGTTTCTCGAGCGTGCCAGCCGCCGCGGGCTGATCAGCAACATCTACAAAGGACGCGTCTCGCGGGTTCTTCCGGGCATGCAGGCGGCGTTCATCGACATCGGTTTGGAGCGAACGGCGTTCCTGCACGCGTCGGATATTTTCGACTCGCGCCATGCGGAGACCGGCATTGAGCCGCCGCGCACGGAGAACATCCGCTCACTGGTGACCGAAGGCAATGAGATCCTGGTCCAAGTCGTGAAGGATCCATTGGGTACCAAGGGCGCCCGCCTCACGACCTACATCACCCTGCCGTCCCGCTACCTCGTGTACATGCCGAAGGGCCACGGGGTGGGGGTGTCGGCGCGGGTCGAGGATGAAGCCGAGCGCGAACGCCTGCGCGCAGCGGTACAGGCCGGCCTCGACCCTGCCGAGAATGCCGGATACATCGTGCGCACGGCCGCCGAAGATGCGCCGCCCGAGGCGTTGCGGGCCGACATGATGTATCTGCGGAAACTTTGGGAAGTGGTGCGGCAGAAGGGTCTGCGCACCCAGCCCGGCAATCTGGTGCATGCGGATCTGCCGCTGCATTTGCGCATTCTGCGCGATCTGTTGCGGCCGGATATCGACAAGGTGCTGATCGATCAGCCGAGCGCGCACCGCGAGATGTGCGAGTTTGCCGGCACCTTCATGCCCGACGCCCTGCCGCGCATCGAACTGTACGGCGAGTCCCGGCCGGTGTTCGAACTGCACCACGTCGAGGAGGAAATCCAGAAGGCCCTGGAGCGCAAGGTGCTGCTGAAATCGGGCGGCTACTTGATCATCGATCAGACCGAGGCGATGACCACCATCGACGTCAACACGGGCGCCTTCGTCGGCCACCGCAATCTGGAGGAGACCATTTTCCGCACCAATCTCGAGTCCGCGGTGACCATTGCGAGGCAACTGCGTCTGCGCAATCTGGGCGGCATCATCATCATCGATTTCATCGACATGGAAGAACCCGAGCATCGGCGTCAGGTCATCCAAGCCCTGGAGAAGGCTCTCGCCGACGACCACGTGAAGACCAGCATTTCGTCCGTATCGCCCCTGGGTCTGGTCGAAATGACGCGCAAACGCACGCGCGAAAGCTTGGAACATCTGTTGTGCCAGCCTTGTCCAACGTGCGAGGGCCGAGGATTCGTCAAAACTGCGGAGACGGTGTGCTACGAGGTGTTTCGTGAGATCGTGCGTCAGTCGCGGCAATTCGAGTGTCAGCAGCTGATGGTATTGGCTCACCAGGATGTGATCGAACGCCTGCTCGATGAGGAATCCTCGGCGCTCGGCGAGCTGGAACTCGTCACCGGCAAACCCATCCGCCTGCAAACCGAGGCCCTCTATAGCGTCGATCAGTACGACGTAGTCCTGATGTAGGTGGTCGTGCGCAAAGTCGGAAAAATCCTGCTGTACTGCGTCGCAGGACTGCTGTGCGTGCTGCTCCTTCTGATGCTAGCCGTCAAGCTGGCGCTCGACCGCGCGCCGGCCTACCAAGCCGAGATCAAGGCATGGGTCCATGCTCAAACCGGGTATCACATCGCATTCGCGCGCGTCTCGCCGTCGTTTCGTTGGTATGGACCGGAACTGCATTTCGAGCGCATGGAGCTACGCTCCAAGGACGACCGGCGGGTGCTGGCGCGCGCCGACGGCGGTCGTCTCGCCGCCGATATCTGGCAGCTGATCAGCAGCGGCAAGCTGCTTGCCGGAAGAATTGAACTCAATTCGCCGAATATTCTCATCGCGCGCCTCGGCCCGACCAGCTTTGCATTGGCTTCCGAGATCAAATTGGGCGGCGACGATGCGTCGCTCGAGGCGCTCTCCCTGGATGATCTACCCGCCGGAAAGCTGGCGATTCGCCACGCGACGGTGACCATGGAGAATTGGAATTCCGCGCTGCCGCTATTGACGCTGCAGGACGTCAATCTGGATGTGAGGCGCGGCGAAGGCGGCCTGACGCTCGTCCTCAACAGCCGTTTGCCCAAGGCACTCGGCGGGAGCCTGAAGATCGCCGGCAATGCGCGCGGCCGCGGCGACGTGCAAACCTTGAATTGGGACCTCGCAGTGGGGGCGCGCGACATTTCCCTGCCCGGATGG
>DATLVV010000532.1:0-4986 GCA_035577165.1 Steroidobacteraceae bacterium
TTCGCCGCCGACGGTGAGTTCGATTTTTCCCTTGACGATCACGCCGCCCTTCTCGCCTGCATGCGTCAGCATCTCCTCGCCGGTGTCCGAATTCGGCGCGTAGCGCTCGTGCAGGATCGACATGCTGCGCTTGGCCAGACGGCTGCCCACCAGCCGCAGTTCGACGCTGGCGGTGCCGATGTCGCTGAGATCTTGCCGCGGAAAGAACACTTGCGGCTGGCCGCCGAGATCCAGCGTGAAAAAATCCGCGAGCGCCATGGGGATGCCGTCGAGCACCTTCTTCAGCGAACTCACCGAGGGGCTCACCCGATTCTGCTCGATCAAGGAAATCAAGCCGTTGGTCACGCCGGCGCGCTTCGCCAATTCACGCTGCGACAGTCCGTACATCTGCCGCACGGCTTTCAAATGGGTGCCGACATCGAGAGTCATGCCGTCTATTATAATAGACAGTTGGGCTGCCAAAACAGCTAAAATTGAGTCAAGTGTCGATTTTCCTTATCATCCTGCTCAATCGATGACCACCCTACCGCGAGGAATTCAAGAATGAACGCAGAGCTTTCCCCGGCACTGTCGAACGGCGACCTCGACGCGTTTTGGATGCCATTCACGGCCAATCGGCAATTCAAGGCGAATCCGCGGCTGCTGACGCGCGCCGAAGGCATGTACTACTGGGCGGCCGACGGCCGCCAAGTCCTCGACGGGGTCGCAGGTCTGTGGTGCGTCAACGCCGGTCATGGACGGCGCGAAATCACCGACGCGGTGACCAAGCAGCTCAGCACCATGGAATTCGCCCCGGCGTTTCAAATGGGCCACCCCATCGCGTTCGAACTCGCCAACCGGCTGGCCAAGATCGCGCCCTCAGGGCTGGATCGGATTTTTTTCACCAACTCCGGCTCGGAGTCGGTCGATACCGCCCTCAAGATCGCCATTGCCTATCACCGCTCGCGCGGCAACGGCCAGCGCATCCGCTTCATCGGCCGCGAGAAGGGTTATCACGGCGTGGGCTTCGGCGGCATGTCGGTCGGAGGAATCGTCAACAATCGCAAAGTCTTCGGCTCCTCGATGCTGCCCGGCGTCGATCATCTGCCGCATACCCTGAACGTGGAACACAATGCCTTTTCGCGCGGCCTGCCGCAGTGGGGCGGGCATCTCGCCAATGAATTGGAACGTCTGATCGCCCTGCACGATGCGTCGACCATTGCCGCGGTCATCGTCGAGCCGCTCTCCGGGTCCGCCGGCGTGATTCTGCCGCCCATCGGCTATTTGAAGCGCCTGCGCGAGATTTGCGACAAGAACGACATCCTGTTGATTTTCGACGAGGTGATCACCGGCTTCGGCCGCGTCGGCAAGCCCTTCGCCAGCCAGGCTTTCGACGTGACCCCCGACCTCATGACCACGGCAAAAGGCCTGACCAACGGCGCCATTCCGATGGGCGCTGTGTTCGCGCACCGCAGAATTTACGACGCCTTCATGCAGGGACCGGAAAGCGCCATCGAACTGTTCCACGGCTACACCTATTCGGCGCACCCAGTCGCCTGCGCCGCGGCGCTCGCCACCCTCGATGTCTACATCAAGGAAGGGTTGCTGACCCGCGCGGCATCGCTCGCACCCGAATGGGAGAACGCCGTACATTCGCTGCGCGGACTGCCGCATGTCGTCGACGTACGCAATTACGGCTTGATCGGCGCGGTGGAACTCGAGCCGCGCGCGGGCAAGCCCGGCACGCGCGCCTTCGAAGTGTTCCTCAAGTGCTTCGAGCGTGGCGTCATGGTGCGTCAGACGGGCGATACCATCGCCATGTCGCCGCCGTTGATCATCGACTCCAAGCAGATCGCGCAGCTGGTGGAGACCTTGGCCGCGGTGATTCGCGAAACGGGCTGATCGTCAGGCTTTCGGCTCGAATATCGAGTACCACTTCTTGCAGGGCTCGGTCACTTCCCAGATGCCCTCGAAGCCCGCCGGCACGACGAAGGCGTCGCCCGCCCGCAGTTCGTGTTTCTCGCCCGTGACCGACTCGATGCGCACCCGCCCTTCGATGAGCACGCAGAATTCGTGCTCGGTGTAGCGCACGCGCCATTTGCCGGACGTGCTGGTCCAAATGCCGCAGAAAAACTGCTGGGTTCCCTCGCCGTATTGGTTCGAGGCCCGTGCCCGCGGTATGCCGGCGAGAATGTTCTCCGGGGACGGATTGGCAGACTCTCCTGTCTGCAGCCGATCAAGCACGACGATCCTGGGGCGCTCGCTCATGCCCTATCGTAGGCTGCAGCGCCCGGCGGAAACAAGTGCGGCCCGAAGCTGTCAGTCGCTCCGGGCCGCAATCGCCGCGCGACGCCGGCAGATCACTCCTTTTCATTTACCTGGGCAACCGCCGCGCCGCCCTGTGCTTGCAAGGTCAATCGAACCCGGCGCTCGAGCGCATAGCCGTCGCTGTCCTCCGCAGTGCTCTGGCTCTTGCCGTAGGCGTTGACCTCGAGCACCTCATCGCCGATTCCCGCGGCCCGAAACAGGTCCCGCACCGCGTTGGCCCGGTCCTCGGAGAGCTTCAGATTCGTCTCCACCGTACCGCGCGGATCCGCGTATCCGTCCACCCTGACCTTGAGCGCCGGAGACTTGGCCACCGCCTGCGCCAGCATTTCGATCTGATGTGCGATCTCCGGCGTGATCTCCGCGCTGCCGGTCCGAAACAGCACATCGCCCTGGAGGCCATCGAGCACTCCGCTGGCGTCCTGCTGGGCGCTTTGCACCGTCTGCACCTGATGCGTCAGATCATCCAGCTTCGCGGTCAGAGTGCGATTGGTTTCGGTCAGCGCCTGCTTGTCGCTCAGCAGTGCGGATTTCTCCCCCTGCAGGTCGGTCTTCTCGGTCTGCAGCGCCGCCACCGTGGCTTCTGCCCGCTGCGCGTCGCCCGCGCGGTGCACCCGGTTGCCGAGCCAGGTCCCGAGCCCGGCGCCCAGCACCGCGCCCACCGGCCCCGCGGCAAACGCGCCGATCACTCCGCCCGTCACAAATCCGATGGGCTCTTGCGGCGGCGCCGGCTTGGGCGGCCCTGCCAAGGCCACCGCGCTGATGCCTAACAGTCCCATTGTCCCCACGGCCTTGGAAAATACAGTGTTCATAACAGCTCCTCGACTTAAGTGGCCAAGAGGCGACGCCCGTCGCCCCGTAGGAGCTATTACGGTCCAGATTTCGGGCGCAGCCCTGCCCAAGTGGTGGCGAATAGTGGCGAGGAGCGGATCAATTGGGTCAGGCTTTCAGCGAGAACGGCGTGAAATCGGTATCGATGTCGTAGTAATCCTCGTTCTCGGCCTTTTTCAGGAACGCCACGACGCGATAAGTCAGCGGCGTCGCCACGATCTCCCAACCGCTCTTGAGCGCGTACTGGGTGAACATCACGGCGATGAGATGCGAATTCGGCATGCGCCCGTAAAAGGCGACGAAGTAGAAGATGATCGAGTCCACCAGCTCGCCGCACAAGGTCGAACCGACGATGCGGGTCCACAGCCAGCGGCCCTGCGTGAAGATCTTCATCTTCGCGAGCACATAGCTGTTCACGAAGGTGCCGCACAGAAATGCGGTGATCGACGCCACCACGATTCGCGGCGTGTTGCCGAACACCGCCTCGACCGCGGCTTGGCCGGCAAGCGATGTGGACGAAGGCGGCAAGTGAACCACTACCGCAGCCATGATTGAGGCGAAGGCCAGCGCGGCAAATCCCGCCCAGACCACCCGGCGGTCGCGTCCGTAGCCGTACACCTCGGTCAATATGTCGCCGAAGATGTAGGAAATCGGGAAGAACAGCACGCCGGCCAGGAATGTGACCGTGCCGAATATCGGCACTTCGATGGAGGTTTCCTTGGCCGGCCCGATCAAATTGGAACACAGCAAAACGCACACATAGGCCGCCATCACAAAATCGTAATAGCGGTATTGGCGGGGTTGTCGCGGGGCGTTCATGGTGGGGAGTGTAGCCGCAAGTACCGAAACGGTACCGACGATATGTCACACCGGCCGCCCCACTGTCGCGTTTTGGCGAAGAGCATCACACCAAGGACGCCGCGCGTACGGTAGAAATAGACGCTGAAATCTCAAAGTAGCGGATCTATGGAGCACGGCAAACCACTCAGCGCGGCGGACGGTCCGCTCGTCGATTTCGATGCCGTTTGCCAGAAGGTTCGTGCGGCCCTCGAGCCCGCTCGCGCCCATGCCATTTCGTTGCACGATGCGCACGGCGACTTGCTATGGCTGAGCGAAAGCTCCATGGGCCCCGACGAACACAACGCAGTCCGCGAAGCCATCGATGCGTTTTCCGGCACCGGCGGACCGCCCTTTTTGGTGCACGATCTCGGCGACTCACGCGCCGCCGTCGTGCTGCGCGCAGTCAACGCGCGGCGTGCCATGGTCGGGGTGATCATGATGGTGTTGGACGCTCGGGTGGTCAAACAAGACCCTCGCGGCGGCCTCAAAATAATGACCCCCCAGCTGCAGCGGGCACTGGTCGATTTTGCGACCATGCGGCCGGACAACGAGCCGCCCGCGGCTGCCGCGCGAGCGCCCTCGAACGCCGGACTCACCCTGGTTGACGAGCCGCGCTCCGCTCGCGCTGCGGCGCTCCCTCCCCAGGCCTCTCTCGCGCGCAAGCCGGCGACCATCGCGGCGCCTGCGGCGGCGGCTCCTGCGTCGGCGGTACCTGCGGCCACGCCACCCGCGTCACGGCCTGCGACCGCGACCAAGGCGCCGGGCGGACCCACCGAACCGCGTCAGCAGGCGGAAATCTCTCCGGAAATAGACCGCCTGCATGCCGCCCTGCGCCGCAGTCCGATAGCTTTGCATGTCCAGCGTCTGGTCCCCCTGATCAAGGGCAGCCAGCTCAAGCGCTATGAAGTGCTGCTGCGCTCCAAATCCGAATCGGCACCGAACGCCGCCCCGCAGGCGATGTTGAAGGCGGCCGTCGAGAACGGTCTCGGCTCGATGATCGACCGCCGCGTG
>DATLVV010000533.1:0-6388 GCA_035577165.1 Steroidobacteraceae bacterium
CTTGTTGATCCCTGCGCCGCCGGGACCGCCCTTATCGGCGGCGGCAACCGCCATCGCAGGGGTTTGGACGGCATTGAAGTAGTACAGCAGGCCGATCCAGAATACGCCGAAAATGATGTGCAGCCAGCGGGTGAGACTCGCCGCATTGACGGTGATTCCGCCCCCCACCAGGGCTGCGATCGCCACCGCGAGCGCGAAACCAATAATCAGCGGCCATTTCACGGTAGTTAACGGATTCATGCGATTCCCCTCGGTTTTTGCACTGCGGCGGGCTGGAAGAATAGGGGAGTGACCCCAATAATTCAACGCACACGGGCGGCTCCCGGGCTGCTATCGTAGACCCTCAAGCTCAGTTTGGAGACTATCGAATGACTGCCATCGAACGGATCAAGAACCAGCTCTCGGCCGCCCCCGTGGTCCTCTATATGAAGGGCACCCCCGATTTTCCGCAATGCGGGTTCTCGGCCCAGACCGTGAGCGCGTTGCGCGCCTGCAAGGCGCAATTCGCGCACATCAATATTTTCGAGGATCCGGAAGTACGTGAAGCGCTGAAAACCTATTCCAATTGGCCGACTTTCCCGCAGCTCTATGTCAATGGCGAGTTGATCGGCGGTTGTGACATCGCGATCGAGATGTACAAGAGCGGCGAACTCAAGCAACTTCTGTCCGAAGCCGGCGCCGTGGCGGCCTGAGCCGAGCGCCTAAGGTTCGCCGGCTTCGCCGGTCGGCGAGGGCTCGATCTCCAACGGACCCATCGCCGCCAGACGCCGGCGGCTCGCCTCGAACACATTTTGAAACTGATTGCACACCGTGCAAAACAGGTCGGCCGTGCGTTCGGCGTCATAGGCTGCGGAATGCGCCGAAGCGGTGTCCCATTCGAGGCCCGCCGCGAGCGTCGCGCGCATCAACACTGTCTGTCCAAAGGCGACGCCGCCCAGGGTGGCGGTGTCGAAACTTGAAAAGGGATGGAAGGGGTTGCGCTTGACCTGGGCGCGCGCGACGGCGGCATTCAAGAAATTCAGATCGAAAAAAGCGTTGTGCCCGACCAACACCGCACGCGTGCAATCCGCGGCGCGAATGGCATTGCGAACCTCGCGGAAGATGCGTTGCAGCGCATCCTCTTCGGGTATCGCGGGCCGCAGCGGGTGATGGGGATCGATTCCGTTCACCGCCAGCGACGCAGGTTCCATATTGGAGCCGGCAAACGGCGCCACGTGATAGCGGATCGTCTCTCCGCGCGCCAGCGTACCGTCGCTGCGCATTTCGAGAAACACCGCGGCTATCTCCAGCAGCGCGTCGGTCTGCGAATTGAAGCCGCCGGTTTCGACGTCGATCACCACCGGCAGAAAGCCGCGGAAGCGCGTGGCGAAAGTGATCGGCGCGATCTGCGTCATGTCGGGCGAACGCCGGCGAAGCGCCAGGCGACGGCTTCACCGGCCCGATACGGAACCAGCGCGCCGTTGCCGAATTCGTAGGTCTGCGGCGGCGTCCAGGACTCCTTGATCAGGGTAATGCACTCGCCGTGCCGTGGCAGGCCATAGAAATCCGCGCCAAAATGACTGGCGAAGGGCTCCAGGCGGTCGAGCCGGCCGAGCGATTCGAAGGCCTCGGCGTACAGCTCGATGGCAGCATGAGCCGTGAACATGCCGGCGCAGCCGCAGGCATTCTCCTTGGCGGCCCGTTCATGCGGCGCACTGTCGGTGCCCAGGAAAAACTTCGGATTGCCGCCGGTCGCGGCGCCGAGCAGCGCCTGGCGATCGCGCTCGCGTTTCAGAATCGGCAGGCAGTAATAGTGCGGTCGGATGCCGCCCGAGAACAGGGCATTTCGATTGTGCAGCAAATGCTGCGGCGTAATGGTCGCGGCAACGCCGGCCCGGGCCTCGGCGACGAAATCCACCGCGCGGGCCGTGGTGATGTGCTCGAACACCACGCGCAAACCTGGAAATCGCTTCACCAGCGGCTGCAGCACCGCATCGATGAAGTGCGCTTCACGGTCGAAGACGTCGACATCGGCCTGCGGCGATTCGCCGTGCACCAGCAAGGGCATGCCGAGTTTCTCCATCCGTGCGAGAACCCGTTCCACCCTTGCAATGTCGCTCACTCCGGCATCGGAGTGGGTGGTGGCGCCCGCCGGGTACAACTTGACCCCGTGCACGAAGCCCGCGTCCTTGGCCCGATTTATCTCCTCCGGCGGCGTGGCATCGGTCAGGTACAGCGTGAGCAACGGCTCGAAGCGCACGTCGGCCCCCATAGCCGCCAGGATTCGTTCGCGGTACGCCTGCGCCAGCGCGACGCTGGTTACCGCCGGCTTGAGATTCGGCATGACAATGGCGCGCCCGAACCGCTCTGCGGTGAATTTTACGACTGCGGCGAGCGCCGCGCCGTCGCGCAGGTGCACGTGCCAGTCATCGGGACGCCGCAGCGTCAGCGTGTTCACGGGCGAGCCGCAGCCGATTTGCCCGCCGGCGCCGGCCAGCCACGGCGCAGCAGATCGAGCGTGTAGCGCACGCCGAATCCGGTGATTTCGCTGGCGATATGCGCGAGCCCGCCATGGCGCGAACCAGCGGCCAGATCAAGGTGCAGCCAGGCGATCTCCTTGGGCACGAACCGGCTCAGAAAGCGCGCAGCCAGGATGTGGTCGCCCTTGCCGTCGGCCGCGCACTGCATGATGTCGGCCACTGTGCTCTCGAGATCGGTGTCGTAGTCGGTATCCATGGGAAAGCACCAGACTCGTTCGCCGCTGCTGCTGCCGGCGGCCTCGATCAGATCGCGCGCCTCCGGACGGTTGGTAAACGCGCCGCTGTAGCGTTCGGTGAGCGCGTAGACGCACGCGCCCGTGAGCGTCGCATAGTCGATGATGGCGCGCGGTTTCCGGGCGGCGGCGAGACTCAGGGCGTCTGCCAACACCATGCGGCCTTCCGCGTCAGTGTGTATCACCTGGATGGTCGTGCCGTTGTGGGCGCGCACCACGTCCTGCGGTTTGTAGGCGAGCGGGCCGATGCGGTTTTCCGTGATCGCGAGCCAGCAATCCACCGCCATGGGCGAGCGCAGCGCATGCAGTGCGTACAGGCTGCCGAGCGCCACGGCACTGCCCTCCATGTCGGTGTGCATGTCCAGCATGCTTTTATGGGGCTTCAAATTCGTGCCGCCGGTATCGAAGCAGATCCCTTTGCCCACCAGGCTCAGTGCGGGCGCGGCGCCGCCTCGCGGTCGGTAGGTCAAGCGGGCGATCCCGGCATCGCGCGTGCCGTTGCCGCGCGATACCGCGAGAAATGCGCCCGCGCCCAGGCGCCTGAGGGCGGCCTCGCCGTGAAACTTGAACCCCAGCTTGAGACGGCGTGCGAATTCCTGCAACAAGCGGCGGTAGCCGCGTGCGTCGAGGGTGTTGGGCGGCAGTGCCGTGAGCCAACGCGCTAGATTGTTTCCGGCGGAGGTCGCGAGCGTTATATCAAGATCGGTCAGTTTTCGTCCCGCGGCAAGGTCGATTCGCGCCAGTTGCTCGCGCGATTTTGGCTTGCTTTTGAAGGAGGCGAAGCGAAACGCTGCCGCCTGCAGCGCAGCGATGGCGGCGCTCATGCTCGCGTTGGCGGGTCCGGCGGCACAGCCCTGTTGCCACACCAGCAGCGACTGCGGATCGCCGTCCAGGGCGCTGCGTGCGAGCTTGCCTGCCGCCTGCAAGCGCTCAAACGTGCCGGCCTCGTCGGCCAGGCATGCGACGACCAGCAGCGTCTCAGCCTGCGTTCCCACCCGCAGGTGAAAACAATCGCCGGCTTTGCGCACCTTGCGTGCGTACAGGCCGCGCAGCACCGCGCCATGCGGCAGCGCCTTCCAATCCGCTTCGGAAGGCTTGAGCGGCAGGAACACGAGGGCGCTGGAATAGCGCGCGAGCCGCGATGCGGTGATGTGCGCGCCGATTTGGCGTACGGGAACGAGCAGTTGGTCGAAGGGCAAGCGCGTGGGCATATCGTGAAACCGCAAGCCTATACCTTGCTTGACCGTGAAAAACCAAACCCCGAAGATAGCGTCACAGCGCAGGTATGGAGATAACCTTGGCAGTTGGCGCACCGGCGCTGTAACGTGCCTGCCATCTTAACAGGACGCGTGGGCGTGTGCATTTATGACTCAACAATCGCCATACGAAGACATTGATCCCATTGAAACGCAGGAGTGGCTCGAATCGATCGAGTCGGTCATGCGTGCGCAAGGGCCGGAACGAGCGCACTTTCTGCTCGAAAAATTGGTCGACTTCACGCGCCGTTCCGGTGCATATCTGCCCTTCAAGCCGAACACGGCGTATCTCAACACCATCTCGAAGGCGCAGGAGCCGGACTACCCCGGCGACCGCTCTTTGGAGCGGCGCAACGAGGCGTATATCCGCTGGAATGCGCTCGCCATGGTGGTGCAGGCGAACCGGCTGAGTTCGGAATACGGCGGCCATATCGCTTCGTACGCGTCGGCCGCGACCCTGTATGAAGTCGGTTTCAATCATTTTTGGCGCGCCAAGAGCGCCGCACATCCGGGCGACATGATTTTCATGCAGGGTCATTCCAGCCCCGGCATCTATGCGCGGGCCTACCTCGAAGGCCGCTTGGACGAGAGTCAGTTGCTGCGTTTTCGCCAGGAAGTCAAAGGCGGCGGCTTATCCTCGTATCCGCATCCCTGGTTGATGCCGGATTTTTGGCAGTACCCCACCGTTTCCATGGGACTGGGTCCGATGACCGCGATTTTTCAGGCCCGCTTCGTGCGTTACCTGGAGCACCGCGGCATCGTCCCGCCGTCCGACCGCAAGGTCTGGGCATTTCTGGGCGACGGTGAAATGGACGAACCTGAATCGATGGGCGCACTGACCATGCCGGTGCGCGAGAAGCTCGACAACCTTATTTTCGTGATCAACTGCAACCTGCAGCGGCTCGACGGCCCGGTGCGGGGCAACGGCAAGATCATTCAGGAACTCGAAGCGGCGTTCCTCGGCGCGGGCTGGAACGTGATCAAGGTCGTATGGGGTTCGCGCTGGGATCCGCTGCTCGAACGTGATCAAAAAGGCCTGCTCAAGCGCTTGATGGAAGAGTGCGTGGACGGCGAATATCAAAACTTCAAGTCCAAGGGCGGCGCCTATGTGCGCGAACATTTCTTCGGCAAGTACCCCGAGCTCAAGGAAATGGTCGCCAACATGTCGGACGAGGAAATTTGGCATTTGAATCGCGGCGGTCACGATCCGCAGAAGGTCTACGCCGCCTACGCCTCCGCCGTTGCGCACAAGGGCGCACCGACCGTCATATTGGCCAAGACCATCAAAGGTTTCGGCATGGGCAAGTCGGGCGAAGGTCTCAATTCGGCGCATCAGCAGAAAAAACTCGGCGATGAGGCGCTGCGCGAGGTGCGCGATCGCTTCAACATTCAAATCACCGACGAAGAAATTGCCGGGCTGACCTTCCGCAAGCCGGCCGCGGACAGCGAAGAATTGAAGTACCTGCAGGAACGCCGCGCCGCTCTCGGCGGTTATTTGCCCGCGCGCAATTCGGCGGCGCCGCCGCTGGTGGTGCCGCCGTTGGAGGCGTTCAGTTCGCTGCTGGAAGGTACCGCCGACCGGGAAATCTCCACCACCATGGCCTTGGTGCGCATGCTCACCGCGCTGGTGAAGGACAAGAATATCGGCAAGCACATCGTGCCCATCGTTCCCGATGAAGCACGCACCTTCGGCATGGAAGGCATGTTCCGCCAGGTGGGCATTTATTCGTCGGTGGGGCAGTTGTACACGCCCCAGGATGCCGACCAACTCATGTTTTATCGCGAGGACAAGCAGGGTCAGATCCTCGAGGAAGGCATCAACGAGGCGGGCAGCTTGTGCTCCTGGCTCGCCGCCGCGACGGCGTACTCGAACCACGGCGTGAACATGGTGCCCTTCTATATCTATTATTCGATGTTCGGTTTCCAACGCGTCGGCGATTTCATTTGGGCGGCGGGCGACAGCCAGGCCCGGGGTTTTCTGGTGGGCGGCACGGCGGGTCGTACCACGCTCGCCGGCGAGGGCTTGCAGCATCAGGACGGGCACAGCCAGCTGGTCGCAACCACGATTCCCAATTGCGTGGCCTACGATCCGACCTATGCCTACGAGTTGGCGGTGATCGTTCAAGACGGCCTGCGGCGCATGTACCAGGAAGGGGAGGACGTCTTTTACTACATCACCTGCATGAACGAAAACTACGCGCATCCGGCGATGCCGGCCGGCGTGGCGCAGGGCATTTTGAACGGCATGTACCTGCTGCAAATCGGCGGCCGCGGCAAGGTGCGGGTGACCCTGTTCGGTTCCGGAACCATTCTTCGCGAGGTCTTGGCTGCCGCCGAACTGCTGGAGAAGAACTACGGCGTGCCGGCCGACGTCTATTCC
>DATLVV010000534.1:0-2082 GCA_035577165.1 Steroidobacteraceae bacterium
GTTGCGCGAAATGATGTCGCTCCTGGTGATGTCCAGGACCTGCCGCACGATTGCATTCAAGTCGACTGCCTGGGCCTGAATCTCTCCCTTGCGCAACAGGCCGCGCAGACGCTGAATCACCTGCACCGCCCGCTCATCGTCCTGAACGATGTCCTGGAGAATCTCGCGAATCTCCACCGGATCGAGCTCGTCATTCGCCAGCAGCTGCAGTCCCGCCTCCGCATTACCCCGGATGGACGTGAGCGGCTGGTTCAGTTCGTGGGCGAGCGCCCCTGAAAGCTGCCCGAGAACGGCTGCGCGGCTCAGGTGCGCAAGTTGCTGGCGTTGGCTGCGGGCGTCTGTTTCAGCCCGTTTACGCGCCGAGATGTCGGTCCGCGTGACGACTGCGCCGCCTTCCGGACGATGCAGCACCTCGACGCACAATTCAAACCATGTTTCACCCATGGCGGAGGGTAGCGAGAATTCCAAATTCTGCCGGACGGACCGCTTGCCGAGCACGGCGGCCACCGCCTCGAGCTGGGCGCCTGCGATGCAATCGCCGGCGGCGTCGGCTGCACCGCAGGCTCGCAGAAAATTCTCGCCGGGCAGGAGACGGTGAAACGAGGGCGCGACGATCGACTCGGTGAACCGCTGCCAGGAAGCATTGGTTTCGAGCACGAAGCCGTCGCGGTCCAACACCGCGACTTGATCGTGCAGCGACGCCAATACGGCCGAATGCAATCCTTCCGCGCGGCGGCGCCCAGCCTCGGCGCTGCGGAATTCCGACAGGTCCAGCGCGTAGATCACCCCGCCGCTGTGACCTTCTCCGAATCGACCACCACCCACGACGATCGGTGCGCGCCGGCCGTTGCTCAGCTTCAACTCCATTGGAATGGGGTCGAATTCGTGCACCGGGGTCCGGGCGTGCGGCTGGCGATGTTCCCAGTCCCGATAGGAACGCAGCAATTCATCGCATTGAACGCGGCCCGAAATCACATCCGCTCGTGTGAATCCGGTGAGCCGCAGAAACGCTTCGTTCACCTCCTGAATGCGAAAATCATCGCGCCAGATCAGCGTGGGAATGATGTTGTTCTCGAAGATGATGCGGAATCTCGCCTCGCTGGCAATGAACGCGCGCGCCGTATGCCGCCGCTCCTCGACCAGCGCCGCCAGAAACAGCAGGGGAATACAGGTAACCAGCTGGAAGAATACGAATGAGAGCGCGTTCTGCAGCGGGAGCTGCGTGGCAAATGGGCCGTGCCCTTGGAGAATCCCCCACGTGGACAGCAGGCTCAAAAGCAGTTCAGAAACACAGGTGCCCGCGATCCCAAAGCGAACGGTGGCCCAGATGAGCAGCGGCAGCGGCGCGTACAGCAGCGCGGGGAATGGATCGCCCGCTAACGGACGGACATAGACCCAATATCCGACCGCCGCGACAGCGCTTCCGCAAGCGGCGGCTTCGAGGGCTCGTCGCACCGTGGGTGGTGCCTTGCCGCTCGAGTGCAGCCACCGGTCTGCCTGTGCGATGAGCGGCACCAGGGTCAGAATCGCGAATGCATTGGTGGCGGTTCGCACGATGACGATAGGCCAGAATCGGTCCGTCACTCCCCGCGCAATGAACGCTCCCGTCAACAAGCTGGTCAGCAGCGGCGCCAGGAACGCGGCGAACGCGACCAGTACGGTCATCGTTTGCAGCCGATCGAAGCGCTGCGGTTCCTTGGAGAGCCGCAAGAGCAAGCACGCGCCCAGGAGCGCTTCGCCGCAATTGAACGCGTAGTGAACCGCGACCAAAGATAGTGGAAAGACGGGCACCTGCGCGAGCAAGTGGAAGGCCAGCACGGCGAGCAGATAGCGCCACCAGTGACGGTAAGGCGCCAGCAACAGCGCCGCGAGAAGTATTGCATTCGGCGTCCACAGCGCCGACACGGGTGCGAAGGGAAAGGCCAGCCACCTGCCGAGATGCGCCGCCAGAAAATAGGCAAATCCGCAGGCCAGCGGTGGGACCAGAACCGCGAGCGGTGATTCGCCGTCGGTGCGCAGCGACGAAAAAATGGAATTGCGCGTGCGCCTCTCCGGGAACTCCCCCATCAAGGGTTGCTGGTC
>DATLVV010000535.1:0-5679 GCA_035577165.1 Steroidobacteraceae bacterium
AGCCGTGGTGATGTGTAGCCGTACTCCTCGTGCAATTCATGGGCCCATTCTTGCAGTTCCGTGACATGACGAGGTTTGACGGCGACGTGAACATGATTGGCGTGGTATTCGCAGTCGATGCCGTGCTCGGCGATCAATGACTGCGTGAGGTCCAACGCTTCGATGGACAGATTGAACAGGCGGCGCGCGTCGGCGTGGCCGACCTCGGCCGCCAGCGTTTGCTGTCCGACGGCGAGGCCGAAAATGGTTTGCCCGCCGCTGCGGCCCGAGGCGCCGTACCCGACGGCGTGCGCTTCGAGCAGGGCGACGCGGTAGCCGCGCTTCGATAAGTGCAGCGCAGCAGAGCAGCCGGCGATACCGCCGCCGAGGACTACGACGTCGGCGCGATGCTCGCCGCGCAGCGGCTCGCGGTGCGCTCGCGTGTCGCCCGCCGCCAAGGTCGCCGAGGTGGCAGCGGAGGCTGCGTAGTACGAGGGAGCGGGTGGATAGGATAGGCGCAAGACGGGGTCTCTCAGGGCATAGTGTTTAAGATCTTGTGGCTATTGACAGGATTCAGCGCCTGTGAGCCTACCGGGTTATTTGACCGGGACGCAATGTTATTGCATCGCACCAATCAACGCTAAGTCGCGGAAATGCCTAAATCTTAGCCAATTTTCGCAGCGCCGGCGGGACGACTCAGCGGCGGTATGGTGTAATACGCCCGTATAGGAAGCCCTACCGTCCCTCTGGACGTTTAATATATTAAACATGGCTCGCTTGCCGCTCATCGGAATTCCAGCCGACCGCAGGCTGTGTGGGAAGCATTACTTCCACATGGCCGGCGAGAAGTACATCGAGGCCGTCGCCGCGGGCGCCAACGCGGTTCCGGTGCTGATACCCGCGCTCGGGTCCGGGATCGACCTGCCGTCGCTCTTGGATGCCTGCGATGGGTTGTTGCTGACCGGGAGCGCATCGAATGTCGAACCACATCACTACGGAGGACCGGCGAGTGAGCCGGGAACATTACATGACCCAAATCGGGATGCTACGACGCTTCCGTTGATTCCTCAGGCGATCGCCGCCGGCATGCCGGTGCTGGCGATCTGCCGCGGATTTCAGGAAATGAACGTTGCCTACGGCGGCACCTTGCACCAAAGGCTGCATGAAATACCGGGTTACCTCGACCACCGCGAGGATGAATCCACACCGCTGGACGTGCAATACGGACCGGCTCACGAAGTGCTGCTGGAGCCTGGAGGGACCCTGCGCAAAATCGCCGGACGGGATCGCTTGCAGGTCAATTCTCTGCATTGGCAGGGAATCGACAAATTGGGCAAGGATTTGGCGGTCGAGGCGCGCGCCCCGGACGGCGTCATCGAGGCCTTCCGTGTCGCCAGCGCACCCAGTTTCGCCGTGAGCGTGCAATGGCACCCGGAATGGCAGTTTGCAACGAATTCGTTTTCGCGCGCGCTGTTTGCGGCGTTTGGTGACGCGACCCGCGCGCACAGTTGAAAGGTGATTTATGGCCAGTACGATTCAACAATTCCTAAGAGAACACGGCATTTCGGAAGTCGAAGCCATCATCCCGGACATGGCCGGCGTGGCCCGCGGCAAGCTCATGCCCGCGGAGAAATTTGCTGAAGAGGAGGGCATGCGGCTGCCCGAGGCGATATTCCTGCAGACGGTGACCGGCGACTATCCGGACGATCAGAGCGCGATGAATCCTTCGGATATCGACATCGTGCTGAAAGCGGATCCGAAAACCGTGCGCGTCGTGCCCTGGGCCGCCGAACCGACCGCCCAGGTCATTCATGACTGCTTTTACGGCGACGGCCGGCCGGTCACCATGGCGCCTCGCTATGTGTTGCGGCGGGTGCTCGACCTGTACGAGGCACACGGCTGGGAACCGGTGGTGGCGCCGGAACTCGAGTTCTTCCTGGTGGAGCCCAATGTCGATTCCGACTACCCCTTGAAGCCGCCCGTGGGCCGCTCAGGGCGCCCGGAAATCGGCCGCCAGGCGTACAGCATCGCCGCAGTCAACGAGTTCGATCCGCTGTTCGACGACATGTATTCGTTCTGCGAAGCCCAGGACATCGAAATCGACACGCTGATTCATGAGGCCGGCGCCGCGCAGATGGAAATCAATCTGCTGCACGGCTATCCCATGAGCCTCGCCGACCAGGCTTTTCTGTTCAAGCGCACCGCCCGCGAGGCGGCCATGCGCCACAAGATGTATGCCACTTTCATGGCGAAGCCCATGGCCAAGGAGCCGGGCAGCGCCATGCACCTGCATCAAAGCATCCTCGACGTCAAAACCCGCAAAAATATCTTCAGCAATCCCGACGGCTCGCCCTCCGCCCTGTTCTTCGGGCACATCGCCGGGCTGCAGAAGTACCTGCCGGGAGCGATGTCGCTGTTTGCGCCCAACGTGAACAGCTATCGGCGCATCAGCCGCTATTCGGCGGCGCCCATCAACGTGCACTGGGGCTACGACAATCGAACCGCGGGGTTGCGCGTGCCCATGTCCGGACCCGAGGCACGGCGGGTCGAGAACCGAGTCGGCGGCGCAGACGCCAATCCCTACCTTGCCATAGCGGCCTCGCTGGCCTGCGGCTATCTGGGCATGGTCGAGGGACTGAAGCCGTCCGAACCGATCTCCGGCAGCGCCTACGATCTGGCCATTGCCCTGCCGCGGACCCTGGCGGAGGCGCTGCGTCTGTTGCGCGAGTCCAAGCCCCTGGTGGACCTGTTCGGCGACCGCTTCGTGCTGGCCTATACGGCGGTCAAGGAAGCCGAGTACGAGACGTTTGCGCAAGTCATCAGTTCGTGGGAGCGCGAGCACCTGCTTCTGAACGTTTGACGAGATTGGCCCTGTCCCCGGGGCGCGGCCTGCGCTATAAAGTGCACTGTTCTCACATCGCGCAAGCATAAGAGGAAGGGTGGGTATGTTCAGCGTTCGTCGGATGGCGGTTCTGGCGCTTGGATGTGCGTTGCTTTTGAATGCTTGCGGCGACCGAAAACCGCAGCCGGGCGCGGCGGCAGACAAGGCCGGCACCCCCGCCGCCGGCAGCAACAAGGTTTTGAATCTCTACATCTGGTCGGACTACCTGGCGGCCAACACGCTGTCGAACTTCGAAACGCAGACCGGCATCAAGGTGCACGTCTCCTATTTCGACACCAACGAAACGCTCGAGACCAAGCTGCTGGCGGGCAGCAGCGGCTTCGACGTGGTGGTGCCCACGGCGTCCTATTTCGAGCGGCAGATCAAAGCCGGGGTTTATCTGACGCTCGACAAGTCCAAGCTGCCGAACTTGAGGTACATGGACGGCCTGCTCATGTCGAAGGTGGCGATGCACGATCCGGGGAACGCGCATGGCGTGATCTACATGTGGGGCACCAACGGCATCGGCTACAACGAAAAGCTGATCAAGGCGCTGCTGCCCAAGGCGCCGCTCGACAGCTGGCGGATGGTGTTCGATCCGACGGTAGCCTCCAAGGTGGCCAAATGCGGCATCAGCGTGCTCGATTCGCCGGCCGAAATGATGCGCGCGGTTTACAGCTATCTCGGCAAGGATCCGAATTCGCAGAACGCGGACGATCTGGTGCGGGCCGAAGCGGTGCTCACCAAGATCAGGCCCTACGTCCGCAACATCAATTCCTCGGAATACATCGAGGCGCTCGCCAACGGCGACATCTGCCTCGCAGTCGGCTACAACGGCGACATTTTGCAGGCGCGCGATCGGGCCCGCGAGGCCGGCAAAGGCATCGAGGTCAAGTACGCCGTGCCCAAGGAAGGCTCGATACTGTGGTTCGACATGCTGGCCATTCCGAAGGACGCGCCCAATCCCGAGAGCGCCTACGCTTTCCTCAACTACATTCTGACCCCGCGGGTCATCGCCGACATCTCGAACTTCAAGCGCTACGCCAATGCCGATATGCAGGCGCAGTCCTTGCTGGATCCCTCGGTGCGCGATGATCCGGCCATTTACCCGCCGAAGGACCAACAGGAAAAACTGGCCGTACAGCTGGCGGACTCCTCCGACCAGACCCGCGCCATCACCCGCGTTTGGCAAAAGTTCAAGACGGGCCAGTAGACGATGTCGACAAACGGCGGCGCCGTGGTCAAAGCGGAGCCTTGGAAGGATCAGTCTGCCCGCCCCTATGTGCAGGTGGACGGCATCTCCAAATCGTTCGGCGATTTCAAGGCGGTCAATGATGTCAGCCTGAAAATCTACAAGGGCGAGATATTTTGCCTGCTGGGAGCGTCGGGCTGCGGCAAGACCACGCTGCTGCGCATGCTGGGGGGGTTCGAGACCCCGAGCGCCGGCAAGATATTCATCGACGGCGAGGACATGGCGGGAGTGCCGCCGTACGAGCGGCCGGTGAACATGATGTTCCAGTCGTACGCGCTGTTTCCGCACATGAACGTCGAACAAAACGTCGCCTTCGGCCTGAAGCAGGATCGCGTGCCCAAGGCCGAGATCCAAGAGCGCGTGGCGACCATGCTCGATCTCGTGAAATTGGGCGATTTCGCCAAACGCAAGCCGCATCAACTGTCGGGCGGACAGCGCCAGCGCGTGGCGCTGGCCCGTTCGCTGGTCAAACGCCCCAAGCTGCTGCTGCTCGACGAGCCGTTGGGCGCGCTCGACAAGAAATTGCGCGAGCACACGCAATTCGAACTGATCAGCCTGCAGGAAAAGCTGGGCGTGACTTTCGTGGTCGTGACTCACGATCAAGAAGAGGCCATGACCCTGGCGAGCCGCATCGGCGTGATGAATCACGGCGAGATCGTGCAGGCCGGCACGCCCTCGGAAATCTACGAATTCCCGAGTTCGAAGTTCGTGGCGGATTTCATCGGCTCCGTCAACATGTTCGAGGGCAAGCTGCTCGAAGACGAACCGGAGTACGTGCGCATCGGTTCGGAGGAACTCGGCGGCACCATCTACGTCAGCCACGGCATCAGCGCGCCTCCCGAAGCCATCGTCTGGGCGGCGGTGCGGCCCGAGAAGATATTCATGTCCACGGCGCCGCCGGAAGGAACCGACAATGTGGCGCGGGGCGCCGTGCAGGACATCGCGTACCTCGGCGACCTATCGATCTACCTGGTGAAGCTGCCCACCGGCAAGGTCGTACGGGTGACTCAGCCCAATACGTCGCGGCATGCCGAGGCCATCACCTGGGACCAGCAGGTGTACCTGTCCTGGGACGCGACCAGCCCGGTGGTGGTGACCCGTTAGCTCCGTGACGGTAGCCGGACATCTGCGCCGCTTCGGCGTGACGGGCCGCGGGCTCGTGGTGGTGCTTCCGTACCTCTGGCTGCTGCTGTTCTTCGTCGTCCCCTTCGTCATCGTACTGAAAATATCCTTTTCGGACATCGACCTCGCGATTCCGCCGTACAAGCCCTTGCTCGAATGGATGGGCAAGAACTCGCTCGCCATCAAGCTCAATTTCAACAACTACGCCTTCCTGTTCACGGACAGGCTGTACATCAACGCTTTTTTGAACTCGATCAAGGTGGCGTTCATCTCCACGATCCTGTGCCTGCTCGTGGGATATCCCATGGCCTACGGCATTGCGCGCGCCAGGGCGAGGACCCGCAATCTGCTGCTGCTGCTGGTCATCCTGCCGTTTTGGACCTCCTTGCTGCTGCGAGTCTATGCTTGGATCGGCCTGTTGAAGGCCAACGGCTTGATCAACAAT
>DATLVV010000536.1:0-2799 GCA_035577165.1 Steroidobacteraceae bacterium
GACCTTGATTCCGCCCACATCCTTTGCCTGAGAGGTCAAATCGCCGCCCTGGCCGCTCGCAAGTTTGGACTTGAGCTGCTGAACCTCCTTTTCCAGCCTCCGAGCGCGCTCGAGAAGCTCGCGGACCTTCTCGTCCACATCCTCACGGCTGCCCCGCAGCATCGCGGCAATGTCGCGCAGCACCTGATCGGTGTGCACGACCCAGTCGTAGGCCATCTTCCCGGTGATTGCCTCGATGCGGCGCACTCCCGCAGCGACCCCCGATTCGCTCAAAATCTTGAACAAGCCGATGTCGCCAGATCGTTCGACGTGCGTTCCGCCGCAGAGTTCCATCGAAAAATCGCCCATTGAAAGCACGCGCACGTCGCTCTCGTATTTTTCACCGAACAACGACATCGCGCCGGCAGCGACTGCCTCATCCAGCGCCATTACCCGCGTCTCGGCCGGAGTATTGCTTCGAATGACCGAGTTCACGAGATCCTCGACCCGGCGCAGTTCCTCGGAAGTCAGCGCCTGCGTGTGCGAAAAGTCGAAACGCAATCGATCGGCGGCCACCAGCGAACCCTTTTGTTCGACATGAGTCCCCACGACCTTTCTCAGCGCCGCGTGCAACAGGTGCGTCGCCGAATGATTGAGCGCAATGGCAATTCGCCGTTCTTGGTCGACCTGTGCGTCGACACCGTCGCCCACCCGCAACTCACCGGACTCGAGCACCCCGATATGGACGAACGACGCCCCGATCTTCTGCGTGTCGCGCACGATGAAGCGCGCCGCCGACCCGAGCAGCAGGCCCGCATCGCCGATTTGGCCGCCGCTTTCGGCGTAGAACGGCGTGTGGTCCAGCACCACCTGGCCCTCCTGACCTGGTCGAAGTGCGGTGACTTCGGCGCCGTCGAAGATCAGCGCCGTTACCACGGCGCGGTCAGTCAGCCGGTCGTAGCCTGAGAAATCCGTCTTGCCGGACAGCTTGATCGAGTCGCGAGTTCCCGCGCCGAATTTGCTCGCCGCGCGTGCGCGGTGCCGCTGCGCGTCCATGGCGGCGTCGAAACCTGCCTGGTCGATAGTGAGCCCCCGCTCGCGCGCCACGTCCGCGGTCAAATCCAGCGGAAAGCCGTAAGTGTCGTACAACCGGAACACGGTTTCGCCCGGGATCACGGTCGATGTCAGTTTCGCCGCTTCGGCGTCGAGCAGCGCCATGCCGGTGCTGAGTGTTTCGGCAAAGCGGATCTCTTCCTGCGCCAGAACCTGGGTCGCGCGCGCCTCGCCGCTCACAAGTTCGGCGTAGTAGGCGCCCATTTCGCGCACCAGACTCGCAACCAGCTTGTGGAAAAATGGCTGGGTCTGGCCCAATTTATAACCATGGCGAATCGCGCGACGGATGATGCGTCGCAATACATAGCCGCGCCCCTCGTTGGACGGCACCACGCCATCGACAATCAAGAATGTGCAGGCGCGGATGTGATCCGCAATCACCCGCAGGCTCGAGGATTCCAGATCGTCAGTGCCCGTGATCTCCGCCGCGGAGCGGATCAGCGACTTGAACAGGTCGATGTCGTAATTGCTGTGCACCCCCTGCATCACGGCGGCGACACGCTCCAGCCCCATCCCGGTGTCCACCGACGGTTTGGGCAAGGGCACCAATACCCCGTCCGATGAGCGGTCGTATTGCATGAAGACCAGGTTCCAGATCTCCACATAACGGTCGCCGTCTTCATCAGCCGATCCGGGCGGGCCGCCGGGTATTTCCGCGCCATGGTCGTAGAAAATCTCCGTGCACGGGCCGCACGGGCCGGTTTCTCCCATGGACCAAAAGTTGGATGCCTCACCCATGCGCGTGCAGCGCGTGGGATCGATGCCGATCTCCTCGGTCCAGATACGTGCTGCCTCGTCGTCCTCCAGGAATACCGTCACCCACAGGCGGTCCTTCGGGATGCCGAGAGTTCCGGTGATGAAATTCCAGGCGAAATGAATGGCCTCGCGCTTGAAGTAGTCGCCGAAGCTGAAGTTGCCGAGCATTTCAAAAAACGTGTGATGCCGGGCGGTGTAGCTGACGTTCTCCAGATCGTTGTGCTTGCCGCCGGCGCGCACACAGCGTTGGGCGGTGGCCGCGCGAGAATAGTCGCGCGACTCCTTGCCCAGAAACAAATCCTTGAATTGGACCATGCCGGCATTGGTGAACAGCAGCGTCGGATCATTCCCGGGCACCAGCGAACTGCTGGGCAGCACCGCGTGTCCATTCTTGCGGAAGAATTCGAGGAAGCTGCCTCGGATCTCCGAACTCGTCATCGATTTCAATCTAGCGTCGCGTTTCATGTCTCTTCAATCCGCGTCCAAGTCCCAATCTAAGCCTAAGGCCATCCGTATCTGAGCGCTCGTGAAACCCCGGTAACCCAAGAATTGCGCCTGCCGTTGCTTGTCAGCGTAGGTGGTCGGCAATTGGGCGCCGAATTTCTTGTGCCGCGCCTTTTGCAGCTGCACAATCCAGTCGGAAAAGGCGTCGAGACACTCCTCGACCACAACCCCCGTAAGGCCGTGCCGGCGCAAATCGGCGCGGACGCGGACCGGTCCCTGGCCGCGGGCCGCGTGGTAGGCCACGAAATTCTCCGTGTAGCGCCGGTCATCGAGCAATTTTTCGCCGCGCAGCGCCTCGAGCAGCGGCACGACGACTGCTGCATCGTAACCTTTATCGAGGAGTTTACGGCGTAAATCCTCGGAAGCGTGGTCGCGGCGGGCCAGCGCGTCGAGGGCCGCCGCGCGGGCCGCCCGCGCGTCCAGAGGGTTTAGGAGCCTGCGTGGCTC
>DATLVV010000537.1:0-5418 GCA_035577165.1 Steroidobacteraceae bacterium
TGTTGTCCGCTTCGTCAGCGTGCTGGCCCAGCGCCCTCGCTTGACGCCGTCAACGCCCATGCGATTTCCGTCCAGCGGCCCATGGTTGGTGAAGATCCTCACCCGGCGAAACCGATTCGTCATCGGCATGTACAGGCGCCACATGAAGGTTATCGGAATCCTCGGTGCACTGGACCGGCTCTACGGTGTCGCAATGACCACTCGCAACTGGAATACGATCGCGGCGATTGCCAGGGCACTGCGTGACGACCCGTCTGATTGATCAGCCGACCAATCTCAATCAGAACACCGCCTTGATGATCTTCAGCGGATGATTCGATTCTTTGTAGTCGCCGCGCTTTTGGCGCTTCGGCAGTTTCACTTTTTCGCGAGGCAACGCCTTGTACGGGATCTGCCCCAGTAAATGCGTGATGATGTTGAGGCGTACGCGCCGCTTGTCCTCGCTGGGCGCAACAAACCACGGAGCGAAAGAGGTGTCGGTGGCGGCGAACATATCGTCCCGGGCGCGGGAATAATCAAACCAACGACCATAGGATTTGAGGTCCATGGGAGAGAGCTTCCAAATCTTGCGACCGTCTTCGATCCGGGACAGCAGTCGGCGCGTCTGCTCCTCGGCGCTCACCTCCAGCCAGTACTTGAGGAGGATGACCCCGGATTCGACGATGAATTTTTCGACCGTGGGCACTATCTTCAAGAAGCGCCGCACGTCCTCCTTGCTGGTAAATCCCATCACGCGCTCCACCCCGGCGCGGTTGTACCAGCTGCGGTCGAAAATGACGACTTCGCCGGCCGCCGGCAGGTGCGGCAGGTAGCGCTGGATGTACATCTGGCTTTTTTCCCGGTCGCTCGGCGCTGGAAGCGCAACGACGCGAAATACCCGCGGACTCACGCGGTCCGTGATCGCTTTGATGGTGCCGCCCTTGCCGGCGCCGTCGCGCCCCTCGAACACGATGCACACCTTGAGGCCCTTGTGAACGATCCACTGCTGCGCCTTGACCAGCTCGATGTGGAGCTTTTCCAGGGCTTTTTCATAGTCTTTGCGCGTCAGGCGGTCGGATTCAGCCTTGTTGCCGTCTTCACGCGATTTGTTCTTCCCTTTCATGGCACAACCTCAGGTTTTTTGCTCGTTTTCGAGCCCTTTGCGGGTAATCTCGCCGTACAGATCGATGAGCCGGGCGACGAGGGAGTTGAACTCCGGGTACTTGGTCGCCAGGGCGAGTGCCACGCGACCGTCTTCCAATACTGATTTCAGATATTGGATGTCGTAGTCGTGGAGCACCTGGCCTTGGTCCACTTTGGCCTTGAGAGCCAGCGTGCGCGGCAAGCGCTCTTTGTTGAGGCGGTCCAAAAGAACCTGGATCGTGCCGGCATCGTTCGGCGGCTTACGCATGAGAGGCTCCCGGAGAAGGGGTCGTCAGATAGCGCTCGACGGCGATCTCAAGATTGTGCGCAAGGCGCTCGCGGCCAAGCGTCTCGCCCAACCCCGAGCGTTGCACGATGCCATAGACGTCGGGTGGGACGCCGGCCAGCCACAGCGATACACCCGCCGCGCGCTGCCGCTTCTCTGCCTCGATCAACATCTTGAGCGCCGAATATTCGAGGTCGAAGACGCCGCTGAGGTCGAGCACCACCACTTGCGGTTTGAATTCGGCGACGAAAAGCCGCAACTGTTCCGCGATGCGTTCCACATTGAGGAAGAACACGCGGCCCTCCAGCCGAACCAGTAGAAGTCCCGGGAACGATTCGTCGTCGGCGGCTTCAGGCGTGGGTGGGCGGAACACGTTGGTACCGCGCTTGCGTCCGAGAACGTAGACGCGCGGATTGGCCGATTGCTGCGCCAGCGCCACGAGCGAGACGATGATTGCGACCAGGATGCCTTTCAGGGTGCCCAGTAACATCACACTGATGACCGCTGCGACGGCCCAGATGAATTCGGTTTTTCGAATCCGCAGGATGTTGCGGAAATCCGCCACTTTGATCAGTCCGACGGAGTAGACGATCACGACGGCCGCGAGGACCGCATGCGGCATGAGGCCGAGCAGCGGCGCCAAAAACAGCATGGTCAAGAGCGTCGCGGCGGCTGTCGCGAGGCTCGCGATTTGGGTGCGCGCGCCGGTCATGCGATTGACCGCCGTCTGCGACATGCCGCCGCCGCCCGGCATCGATCCGAAGAACGAGCCCGCGACATTCGCCATGCCGGTCGCGAACAATTCGGTGTTGGGCCGCGGCGCGGGTTCGTCGTTTCTGACGAACGCCTGGCTGACGGCCGCCGTCTCCGTGAAGCTCATGAGGGCGATGCCGACCGCGGCGGGCCAGAGCTCCGCCGCGAGCGTGAAGTCGGGTAACTTGAATACCGGCAACCCGGCGGGGATGGAGCCCACCAATTCGACCCCGTGATTCTGCAGATCGAAGGCTGCCACCGCCGCGATGGCGGCGGCGATGCCGATCAAGGGCGCGGGCCAGGTGGGTTTCCACTTTTCGAGGACAATCAGGGTGCCCATGGTTGCGAGGCCCACCGCCAGGGTTGTTGCCGATAAATGCGAAAGGCCGAGGAAGATGCCTTGCACATTGTGGAAAATGGAGCCCTTGGCAAAATGAACGCCGAGAATCTTCGGCAGCTGATCCACGATGATCACCACGCCGATTCCGGCTTTGAATCCCACCAATACGGGTTCCGAAATGAAGTAAGCCACGAATCCAAGGCGCAGGACGGACGCCAAAATCAGCACGGCGCCGACCAGCAGGGTAAGGATGGCCGACGCTTGTAACAGTGCGGCCGGATCGCCCGTGGGTACCGCCTCGCCCAGTGCGGCGCCGGTCAAAATTGCGATGGTCGTGGTGGTGGTGACGCTGAGCGGCCGCGAGGTACCGAGCACGGCGTACACCAAGAGCGGCACAAAGGAGGTATACAGCCCGACTTGAACGGGTAACCCGGCGATGGTTGCATAGGCGAGGGACTTGGGCACCACGACCGCCGCCGTGGTCAGGCCCGCGACAATATCCAGTCGCAGCCAGTCTTTGCGGTAGTGCGGCAGCCAATCCAGCAGCGGCAAGCGAAACGCAGTCATCAGGAACGGTGGATTTTGGGCGCCGGCATAGCGATCAATTCTAGGGCTGCATGCTCATTCGCCACAGGTGCGCTGCATGAGACCTTCGTCCTACGTGCGTCGCAACAGCCGGCGGCTGCGCGTCAATCAGTTCGATGCCGCAGCGCGCTCAGACAGCTTGAACACCCATAAGGTCGTGCCGGCCGCGGGATCGACGATCTCCGGGGTCAGGCTGCGGCTGCCGGCATCGAAGGCGCCGCCGCCGCCGGCGATCACCACCAGATATTGCACGCCATCGACGCTGTACGTCGCCGGCGAGGAACTTGGGCTGGCGCTCAAGACCACCTGCCACAGCACCTTGCCGCTGGCTGCGTCATAGGCGCGGAATTGTCGATCGCGTGCGCCGCTCCATACCAAACCGCCGGCGGATGCCAACAGCGAACTCGCCACGGGCGCACGTTGGCGAGCGGACCAAACAACCTGCCTGGTCTTAAGGTCGATTGCTTCGACGCGGCCGAAGTTGCCGTCGTTATCGGGCTTCGGACGGCCATCGAGGCGTACGTCCATGCCGCCCGCCGCAATCTTGTCGGCCTCGCGTTCCACCCAGGTGTAGTCCATGCAGTTGTTATTGAGCAGCGGCACGTAGAGATAACCGGATGTCGGGTCAAATGCCGTCGTCGGCCAGCTACGCGCGCCCGTCGCTGCCGGGCAGATGAGATCGGTTCTGCCTGCCTTGGGCTCGAGCTCCGGCTTGATTTTTTTCCTGCCGGTCTTCGCATCGATGCTGGCGACCACATTCTGCAGACCGAGGTCGGTGGAGAACGCGTACTTGCCGTCGGCGCGTCTGACCGCGTCGAAGATGGCGCTCTTGCCGCCGGTCACCACCAGCTGGGTGGGTTTGCCGTTGACGGGCAAGGTGATCAGCGACTGTTCGAACGCCCAGTCGAGATCCCACACATCGCGATTCATGTGCTGGTAATGCCAGGCGAGCTTGCCGGTATCGGCGTCGAGCGCCAGGGTCGAATCCGTGTACAGCGCATCGTTGTTCGACGTGGCTTTGCCGGCCCGCTTCGCGAGGAGTGTCCCGACGTCGTAGGTGTTGCCGGTCCCGAAATAGACCAGATTCAAATCGGGATCGTAGCTGCCGATCGACCAGACGCCGGAGCCGTAGCGCTCGTTGACGGGAGCGCCATTCCAGCTGTCGCCGCCGGGCTGTCCCGGGCGCGCAATGGTGTTGAAGCGCCATTTCTCATTGCCGCTGTGTGCGTCCAAGCCGACGATGAAGTCGCCGCCGCCGGTATCGATGCCGAGACTGACACCGACGATGATGTTGCCGTGCGCGGCCAGCGGCCCACCGGAGATGTGAAAAAAGGCACCGTCGAACTGACCGGGGTGCGCCCCCTGTTCCGCGGTAACGACTGCGCGATCCCAACGGACATCCCCTGTTTTGAGGTCGAGCGCGACGACGTGACCGTCGGCGGTGGGCGCGTAAAGCTTGTCCTCATAGATCGCCAGGCCCTTCGACCGCGCATCGCGGCCGTTGTGCAGCGGCTCCGGCAGTGTTCGAACGTACTGCCAGAGAATGCTGCCGTCGGCCGCGTTGATTGCTTCGACCGTGTTGGCGGCTTCGATGAACAGCACGCCGTCGTGCACCAAGGGGGCGGCTTCGTTGGCGCTCGCCGGCAGCGCCAAGGTCCAAGCCACACCGAGATTGCGCACCGTGCTCTTGTTGATCTGATCGAGCGGACTGTAGCCGAGCGTGGCATAGGTGCCGCGCCACATCAGCCAATCGGCCGCAGCGGGACTTCGCAGCATGGCATCGGAGACCGGCGTCAGCTTGTCCAGCAGCGCCTTTCGTGCGGCCATGACGGCATGATAGTGCTCGTCCAGATTCTCTCCGAGCGAGGCACCGACGGTGCGTGGTACCGCATTGTGCTCGGACGCGGCAGCGCCTTCCGCAGGCGCAGCGGCCGGGGCCGACGCGCTGCCGGCCGCCAGTTCTGTGGTCCCGGCTTGGTCGCCATTTTCCTGCAGCAGGTAAGCGTCGATGTCGGCATAGGTCTGGCCGCCGAGGCTGCCCGGGCTCGCCGGCGGCATGCGCTTGATGATCAGCGTCCCCAGTGCCTCGAGCGACTGATCGTGCCAGTGCGATTTGAAGGCGGCGCCCTTGACGGCCGGCGCGAACTGGCCGTCATTCAAGTGCGGGCCGTGACAGGACGCGCAACTCTCCATGTAGGCCCTTTGGCCGCGCGCGGCTTGCTCTGCCGTGAAGCCAATGGGTCCGCTGTCGAAAAAAGATTGCGCTGCGGCGGCACCCGCCAAAAGACAGGCCGCTCCGACATATCCCGAGCGGGCCCACCAGGCCCGCCGG
>DATLVV010000538.1:0-4442 GCA_035577165.1 Steroidobacteraceae bacterium
GTGATGGCGTCGGTCGTCGCACCGGGTTGCGTCGTCTCACGCACGATGTACCACGCATTGTTGAGATTGCCGCGCCCGTCGATCAATTGCAGCGTGCCGGTGCGGCTTTCAATCGACAGTCTTTGCAGGTCGCTGTCAGGAGCCACCGTCAAGGCCCTGCCTTCGGCCATCGGCGCCGCGATGCCGGTGCCCTCGCCGCTCATCGGACCATCGGCCTGTCGCGGAAACAGACCGCCGCTCTGCCGGCCGTCGGATCCGGCCATCAGCCATGTCTTGCCGAACAAATCCCCGGGGAACAGCTCGAAATTGAAGCCCACCCTGCCTTCCCAGGCGCGCGGCAAGGGCTTCTCGAGGTCCACCGAAATCTTGAAGCTGTTGCCGTCCCCGATCGGCGTGACGCGTACCCGATAGGTGAACTCAAGGTCGGGATACTCGATGGGATTGAAGCCGGTGCGATTCTTGGACGGGTCCGGATACGAGAGCACCTGGGTCACCGTATTGGCGGCCGCGTCCACGCTCTGCGCGCCGGCGGCCGGCATCGGCGACCACTGTCCCGGGGAAGGCTCGAGCCGCAGATCGCCATTGGCCGCGACTCGCACGCCGTGTTGGATCAGCGTCACTCCGGTCTGATGGCCGTCGGGGTAGATATCGGCGAACACCGTGACGCTGAGGCCGGGCGCTTCGAAATAGCCTCTCGCGTTGAGTTTCAACAGTGGATCGGCATGGGCACCCGCCGCGATCAGCGCCAGATATGGCGCCGCAAACAGCATTTTCAAGCGGTATTTCATCGCGGGCAACGCTACCACAATGGCGGCGGGCGAGTCTGATCCGCCCTTGAACTTCGCTTTGCATGGCCGCATTCAAAGGTCCATGAACAGCCACCGCAGAAAATCCTGGATGTGGGCGGAAGCCTGCGCCCTGCTCGATGAGGCCGAGCGCAAGCACCGGCATTTCTTCGAACTCCTCGCCGCACCCGCCACCCCTCCGGTCTGGGAGCCGCCCGCCGACATTTTTGCGGATGGTTCCGAAGTCGAAGTGGTGGTCGCACTGCCCGGCGCGCACGCGAACGAGGTCGTCGTGCAGATGATTCCGACCGGTTTGCAAATCGAGACCACCGTTGAGCCGTCCTCGCCCAGAAGCCGCATGCAGCTCGTGCGTTTGGAAATCCCCTACGGCCGGATGCGGCGGCGCATTGATTTGCCGCCCGGACGCTATGCGCTGATCGAGCGCCGGCTCGATCGCGGCTGTCTTTATTTGCGGCTCACGAGAGAGGCGCCATGAACGCTGAAGACGTATTGATTATTTTACCCGTCAAGAACGCGGTGCTGTTCCCCGGCGTGGTGCTGCCGATCGCCGTCAGCGGCGCGGCTGCTCTGGCCGCGGCACAAGAGGCGGTGCGCACCCAGCGCCGCGTCGGCCTGTTGCTGCAGGCCGATTCGGCTGCCGACGCCGCCGACGCGAACGACCCCGCGACTGACCCTGCGACGCTGCACCGCATCGGCACGGCCGCAACCATCGTGCGCTTCATCACCGCGCCGGACGGTACCCATCATTTGATCGCACAAGGCGAAGAGCGCTTCACGGTGCTCGACTATGTCAGCCGCGAGCCCTTCCTGGTGGCGCGAATCGAGACCCACAAGGAGACGACGGTGCTCGATGCGGAAACCGAGGCGCGCGGGATCACACTGCGCGACCGGGCGCTCGAGGCGGTGCAGCTGCTGCCGCAGGCCCCGGGAGAATTGGTCAATGCGATTCGCAGCATCGAGTCCATTGCCACTCTCGCCGACATGGTCGCGAGCTTCATGGACTTGAAGAATTTGGACAAGCAGGAAATCCTGGCCACTTTCGACTTGAAGGCGCGGCTCGACCGCGTGCTCAGCTTCCTCGGCCGTCGCATCGAGGTTCTGAAGGTGTCGCGCAAAATCGATGAGCGCACACGCGAAGCCTTCGACGAACGGCAAAAGGAGGCCGTGTTGCGCGAAAGGCTGCGGCAGATTCAAAAAGAACTCGGAGAAACCGACACGGCATCGGCCGAACTCGAGGAACTCAAGACGGCCATCAAGGATGCCGGGATGCCGGCGGAAGTCGAGGAGCAGGCGCAGCGCGAGCTCAAGCGGCTGGAGCGCATGCCGGACTCATCGGCGGAATATTCCATGAACCGGGCGTACCTCGATTGGCTGTTGGCCATGCCCTGGTCGAAGGTCGATCCCGAGACCGTCGACATCGAGCAGGCGCGCGCGGTTCTCGATCAGGATCACTTTGGCCTGGACAAGGTGAAGCGCCGCATCCTGGAGTTCCTCGCCGTCCGCAAGCTCAATCCGGAGGGCCGCAGCCCCATCCTCTGCTTCGTCGGTCCGCCGGGCGTGGGCAAGACTTCGCTCGGCCAGAGCATTGCCAAGGCCATGGGACTCAAGTTCGGGCGCGTGAGCCTGGGGGGTGTGCATGACGAAGCGGAGATCCGCGGCCACCGGCGCACCTATATCGGATCCTTGCCGGGCAACATCGCACAGGCCGTGCGCAAGGCCGGGCGGCGCAATCCGGTGTTGATGCTCGACGAGGTCGACAAACTCTCGGCCAGCCATCAAGGCGACCCGTTTTCGGCGTTGCTCGAGGTGCTCGATCCCGAGCAGAACAACACCTTCCGCGACAACTATCTCGCGGTTCCCTTCGATCTGTCGAAGGTGCTGTTCATCGGCACTGCGAATGTGCTCGATGCCATTCCGCCGCCGCTGCGCGATCGCATGGAAATCATAGAACTCACGGGCTACACCGAAGAGGAGAAGCTGCAGATCGCGCGCCGCCACCTGCTGCCGCGCCAATTGCGGGCCAACGGTCTGGACGGCGGCCAGGTCGAGATCTCCGAGGACGCGCTGCGGCGCCTCATCATCGACCACACCCGCGAAGCGGGAGTGCGCAGCCTGGAGCGCCAGATCGGCGCACTACTGCGCAGCGCCGCGGTCAGCATCGCGTCCGGCAACGCGCAGCACGTCGCCATCGGCGCGGACGATGTCGCCCGCATCCTCGGCGCGCCGCGGTACGAGAGCGATGTGGCGCTGCGCACCAGCGTTCCCGGCGTAGCCACCGGTCTCGCCTGGACGCCGGCGGGCGGCGATATTCTCTTCATCGAGTCGAGCCGGGTGCGCGGCAGCGGCAAGCTCATCCTGACGGGCCAACTCGGCGACGTCATGAAGGAGAGCGCGCAGGCAGCCGTCACCTGGGTGAAGTCGCAGTCGGACCGCCTGCACCTGGATCCCGCGGCCTTGGACCACAGCGATTTGCACATTCATGTGCCGGCCGGCGCCATTCCGAAAGACGGGCCGAGCGCCGGGGTGGCCATCGCCACGTCC
This sequence comes from Steroidobacteraceae bacterium, assembly GCA_035577165.1. Lineage (GTDB taxonomy): Bacteria > Pseudomonadota > Gammaproteobacteria > Steroidobacterales > Steroidobacteraceae > Bog-1198. The sequence goes on from DATLVV010000538.1 coordinate 3,348, forward strand.
CTGGCGTCGTTGTTGTCGCAGCGCACCGTGCGGGCTGACGTCGCCATGACCGGAGAGATCAGCCTGCGCGGCGTGGTCATGCCGGTCGGCGGCATCAAGGAGAAATGTGTGGCCGCGGCGCGTGCCGGGATTCGCACGGTGATTCTGCCGGCGCGCAACCGCCGCGATCTCGAGGACATCCCCGAGAGCGTGCGCGCCAAACTGGAATTCGTCTGGGCGGAGAAGATCGACGACGTGCTCGCCCGGGCGCTGGAGGCGGCGCCGGCGCAGCGCGCGGCGGCCTGAGCGCAGAGAACCGACCCATCGTTAACTGCGGCGATTACCTATTACACATCCCATCCACGCGGGCTAGGATAGCGACGATAGGTGGACAGCCCGGAGAACTTCTCGATGAATGATGTGGTCATTACCGCTGCACGGCGGTCCGCAGTGGGGAAATTCGGCGGATCAATCGCGAAAGTGCCTGCCGCCGATCTCGGCGCGCAGATCATCAAGGCGCTGCTCGCACAGACAGGAGTCGATCCGGCGCTGATTTCAGAGGTGATTTTAGGGCAGGTCCTCACCGCCGCGGTCGGTCAGAATCCGGCGCGTCAGGCACTGATCCGGTCGGGTATCCCGGACATTGTGCCCGCGATGACCGTTGGCAAAGTGTGCGGCAGCGGCTTGAAAGCGGTGCATCTGGCCGCACAGGCCATTCGCTGCGGTGATGCGGATATCATCATCGCCGGCGGTCAGGAAAACATGAGCGCCTCGCCCCACGTGCTCAATGGTTCGCGCGACGGCTTCCGCATGGGCGATGCGAAACTCGTCGACAGCATGATCGTCGACGGTCTCTGGGACGCATACAATAATTATCACATGGGGACGACCGCGGAGAATGTCGCGAAACAGTTCGGCATCTCGCGGCGCGAACAGGACGAGTTTGCCGCAGAGTCGCAGCAAAAGGCCGAGGCGGCGCAGAAGGCTGGGCTATTCAAGACTGAAATTGCCCCCATTGAGATCGTCTCGAAAAAGGGCACTATCGTATTCGATTCTGATGAATATATTCGCTATGGGACCACCGTCGACGCGCTTGGCGAGCTGAAGCCCGCATTC
>DATLVV010000539.1:0-10669 GCA_035577165.1 Steroidobacteraceae bacterium
GTCCGTCACCTTGTATCACTGGGAACCGAACGCCAATTCCGGCAAGCCCATGCTCACGCTGGCTGAAAAGGGCGTGCCGTACGAGAGCCGCTATCTCGATTTGCTGAAGTTCGACCAGCACCAGCCCGACTATCTCGCCGTGAATCCGGATGGGACCATTCCGGCCATGGTGCACGGCTCACGCGTGCTGACCGAATCGACCCCGATGATGGAATACATCGACGACGCTTTTCCGGGACCGCCGCTCAAGCCTGGCGACCCCAAAGCGCGCTGGCGCATGCGCTGGTGGATGCGCTTCTTCGACGCCTATTTCGCGCCGTCGCTCAGCATGATCGGCTGGCAGGTATTCGTCGGCCCGGCAGCAAGGCAGCGTCCGCCCGAAGAGCTCCGCGCCGCCATCGACCGGATTCCGCTCGAATCGCGGCGCATTGCCTGGCGCAAGGCCGTATTCAACGAGTTCTCGCCGGAGGAACTGGCAGAATCGAGGCGCCGCGTGCTGTTCTCCACGCTCGAGCTGGAGAAGCATCTCAGCCGCTTCCCATGGATCGCCGGCGACACGTACTCGCTCGGCGATATCAACGGCTTCAATCTCGGCTACGCGCTGCCGTTGTCGCAGCCGGATCACTGCAACGACGCGAAGACCCCGCATATCATGGAGTGGCTGCGGAAAATCTACGAACGTCCCGCCGCGCGCGAGACCTGGGCCAAGGGGCGCACCCAAATGTCGGCACGCATCAAGGTCCTGGAGCGCAGCGCCCCGGAGCCTAAGTAGGCCCTCCCATGCTTGAACTGTACACGTCCGAACCGAACACCTTTTTCTTCAAGCCGTTGATCGCGCTGGCCGAGAAGCGGGCGGTATTCACGACGCACTACTTCGACGCTGCCGCCCTCGAACAGTTTGCCGGCGGCATCCCCTCCGATCTGGAATCCGGCCTGCAGCTGGAGCGCGAGGGACCGTTGCTGGTGCACGATGGAACCATCATCTGCAGTTCCTTCTTCATGCTCGAATACATCTCCGAGGCATTGCCCGGCCCGCCGCTGCTCCCGGCCGATGCCTACGACGCCTATCGCGCACGCGCCTGGGGACAGTACTTGGGAGCAAACTTGGGTTCGGCCGTTCCGGTATTGGGCGCTGCGAAGTATTTGCGGCCGCATCTCGACAAGCTCGATGCCGTTTGGGCGGATCAGCGTATTGCGGCGATCGAACCGGCCGAGCGGCGCGCGGGCTGGCGGGCGCTTCGCGATGGAACCTACACTCCCGCCTATCTACAGGCGGTCGTCGATCGCCTCGCAGCGCCGATAGCGCGCATCGAGAAAGCGCTGCAGGGCGGACCGTGGCTCGCGGGACCCGCCTTTTCGGTGGCTGACATCGATGCCTATCCCATGCTGTGCGTGCTGCCTGATCTGGCTCCGGCTTTGGTCAACCGCGAGGCCACCCCGCGCATTGCCGAATACCTCGAGCGAATCGAGGCGCGCGACTCGGTGCGCGCGGCGCTGCGCTGCGCACGCACCGATCATCCGCAGCGGCAGTTCGTACCCGGAATAGAGGCCGCGCGCTGGGGGTGACGGGAGCCTGACGTTTTGACGTCACGCGTAGACGTCAAAACGTCAGCCGCCCAAAAAACATGTGCCGCAGGGATGCCTCAACCCCGACGCGCGGCCTATACCGCGGCAGCCGCCTCTTCCTTGAACGGCAGCAGCCACAAGGTAACTGCCGCCAGCAACGAGCTGACCCCCATGATCGTGGCGACGAACTCCAGGCCGTAGCCCGCCCGGAATAAAAAGCCGGCAATGACGGGCGCGAGCACCGCGCCGCAGCGGCCGAACCCCACGGCGAATCCCGTTCCGGTGGCGCGCACGTGAGTGGGGAACGCTTGCGCGAAGATTCCGTACATGCCGACGATTCCGGCGTTGGTAAAAAAGCCCGCGACGGCGCAGATCAGCGATAGCTGCGCGAGATTCGCCTGGCCGCGGCCGAACACCGCCAGCATCACCGTCGACATCGCAAATACGAATATCGTGAGGGGCTTCAAGCCGAAGCGAAGCGATAACAGACCCAGCACTGCGCCGCCGGTGGCGCCCCCGACATTGGCCCAGACCAGCACATTGGCCGCCGACGATGGTGTGAAGCCCATGTCGACCACGATTTTCGGCACCCACTTCAACATGAAATAGAAGGTCATGACGTGCAAGGAGTAAGCGAGGGTCAACAGCACCGTCACTCGCACCAGCTGCGGGCTGAAAATGTCCATTACGGAGCGTTTGCGGACCTCCGCCGAGATCACCGGCAATGCGTCCACCTCGGCGTGGCCCATGCGCCGCAAACCGCGATTGACCACGGCCAGGGCGCCGGCCGGTTGGCGCCGGCACAGCCAGCCCACGGACTCGGGTACGAAACAGAACACCAGCGGCAGGAACAGGGCCGTCGCTGCCGCTCCGAACTCGAATACCACGCGCCAATCGCTCTGTTTCAGCAGCTGCGCGGCGATCTTGCCGCCGACGACGGCGCCGATGGGGTAGCCGATGGCCATCAGCGACACATTGAGGCTGCGGCGCCGTGCGTTCGAGAATTCCGCGGCCACGGCGTTGATCGACGCCAGCATGCCGCCGATGCCCAATCCCGTGAAGACGCGCCACAGGGACAGGTCGTATACGCCGCGGGCGTGCGCCGCCATGATCATCCCGAGAGCCATGACCGTCAGACACCCGAGCAGGGTGCGGCGCCGTCCGATCCTGTCGGCGACGCCGCCCAGCAAGATCGAGCCGATTCCCATGCCCATCAATTCCATGGACAGGACGATACCCAAGGCAGCGCGGTCGATGCCCCAGTCCCGCGCAATCCCGGGGGACGCAAAGCTGATGGCGAGCACATCGAAGCCGTCGAGCGCGTTGAGGCCGACGGTGATCGCAACCACTGCGATCTGAAGGCGGCTCATGGGGTTTTTCGCGATGACTTCGCGCGGATCCAACGTCACTTCAAATGCCCGGCCGTGGGCAGCGCCGACAAGCGATCGAGCAGAACCAGCAATTGCATACGCCCCTCATCGCCGATTTGGGCAGTGACCTTCGCCTCATGCACGGATTGCAATTCAATGGCACGTTGCAGCTGCATCCGGCCGCGCGGCGTCAACCCTAGCGAATAAGTGCGCCCATCGGTGCTGGACTTCTTGCGGCGCACGAGGCCGCGCTTTTCGAGGTCGGCGATGGTCGCGACGAAATTCGCCTTTTGGATTCCAAGCGCGGCCGATACGCTCGACTGACTGGTACCCGGATTCCGATCGATCAACATGAGAACCGCAAATTGACCGGGCCGCAGGCCAAGTTCCGCGAGGGAATGGTTGAAATCCGCAAAAATGACCCCCTGCGCGCGACGCAACGCGTAGCCTACATAACCGCTGAGTGGAGTCATTCCTGCCGACCTCTGGCGGAATGTTGCCGCGCCGTCGGGTGAAAAACTCGACGCACAGTGACATCGGAATGGCCGGTTCGAGTAGCGAGCACGCGGCGGGGCCGAAATTCGCTGCTATGGCCTTGATTGACAAGATAATTCCCTGCTCTGGCGGCACGCCAGCTCTCGACTTGGCTTATAGCACGTATAAGCCGAAAGAATTGGTTCAGGGAATTGATTGTTACGTATAACTAACTCCACAACAAGTGTAGGTACGGATACACAACAAGACGATTCCGGATAGACGGGGGGAGACTGCATGGCACATATCGAGTCGTTCTCTACGATCGGCCTGGACCCGCGGCGCAAGCTCGCATTCTGGAACGATTGCGCCAGCGAGAGCTTTTCACCATTGGTTTCCGAGCCCGAAGATATCCGCGTGTTCAATGGAGCCATCACCCGCGGTTCGATCGGCGATATGACCCTCGCGGAGGTGTATTCCGACGCTCAGATCGTGCGCCATTCGCGCTCGCATGTGGCGCGCACCAAGGACTCCATGTTCTTCCTGCATCTGCAGCTGGAGGGCGAGAGCGTCAGCCGCCAGGACGGACGCGAGTCTCTGCTACGCGAAGGTGACTTCACCCTCTGCGACAGCACGCGCCGCTACGAAATGATCTTCACGGGCGCGAACCGCATGCTCGTGCTCGGCATACCCCACACGACTCTGCGCCGCCAGATCGGTTGCCCCGAATGCCTGGCCGCGATACCCATGTCCGGCGGCCGCGGTGCCAGCGGCCTTTTGTCGCAACTGCTGCGCAAGTACTGGAGCGAATACCACCAGGGTCTCGATGAGCTGACCGGCGGCCGCATCGCCGTGGCCATCCTCGATCTCATCGGGGCGGCTTACGCAGATATGCCGCAAGCGCTGGCCGATCGTTCCTCGCTCGGCACGGCGCACCGCATCCGGATCATCAACTATATCGAGGCGCATCTGAACGATCCGGATCTGACGCCGACGCGCATCGCAGAAGCCTGCAAAATGACCGCCCGATATCTGCATCACCTGTTCTCGGATCAGGACGAGACCGTGGCGCGCTATATTCTGCGTCGCCGCCTCGAGGCGTGTTCGCGCGCGCTGCAATCCAATGCGCAGCGCGGCCGCACCGTCACGGCGATCGCATTCGACTATGGATTCAACAGCCCGACGCACTTTGGGCGCGTGTTCCGCGCCAAGTACAATGTGACGCCGCGCGAGTATCGACGCGAAAAAGCCGGCGTCGCTTGAGCCAGGGCCGGTCGGCGCAAGCGCGCGGCGGCAACCACCGAATGGCACAGTACCCTGCGGAATTAAGCCTCTATATCGACGGTGAGCGTCTGGGCACGGCCGGCCGCGAGGCTCACCGCGTGGTCAATCCCGCCACCGGCGCGACGCTCGCCGAGTTGCCGCTCGCCGCCGCCGCCGATTTGGACCGCGCCCTGGACACCGCCGCACGCGGCTATCGGCTGTGGCGAGGGCATGCTGCCGCCGATCGCAGCCGCGTGCTCGCGGGTGCGGCTCAGCTGTTGCGCCAGCGCATCGATCGGATCGCGGCCATCGCTACGATGGAAGAAGGCAAGCCGCTGGCGGAAGCCAGGGCCGAAGTCACGATGGCGGCCAACCTCTTCGATTTCTATGCCGGCGAAGTGTATCGCGTGTATGGACGGGTGCTGGTGCGCCCGGCGGGGACCCTGTCGCGAGTCATGAAGGAACCGGTGGGTCCCGTGGCCGCCTTTTGTCCGTGGAATTTTCCCATCGGCAATCCGGCGCGAAAATTGGGTGCTGCGATCGGCGCAGGCTGTTCCATCATCATCAAACCAGCCGAGGAAGCGCCGGCTTCCGCCCTCGAGGTACTCAACTGCCTGCTCGATGCGGGATTGCCAAAAGAGGTGGCGAGCTGCGTGTTCGGCGTGCCCGACCAGGTGTCGCGGCATCTTCTCGCCTCGCCCATTATCCGCAAGTTGAGCTTCACCGGCTCGGTCGCGGTCGGCAAGCATTTGATGAAGTTGGCCGCCGACGGCGCCAAACGCACCACCATGGAACTCGGCGGCCATGGTCCGGTGTTGGTGTTCGACGATGCGGACCTGGAACGCGCCCTCAATCTCTTGGTCGCCCACAAGTTTCGCAATGCCGGCCAGGTCTGCATCTCTCCGACCCGCTTCTATGTGCAGGAAGGCATCTACGAGCGCTTCGTCAAGGAATTCACCGCAAGAGCCGCCAAGGTTGCGGTCGGCGACGGTCTCGACAGCGGCAATCACATGGGGCCCATGGCCAATCCGCGGCGCCCTGATGCCATTGAAGGCTTCGTCGCCAATGCGCTGAAAGTCGGTGCGCGTGTCGCCATCGGTGGAGAACGCGGCGGCGGCGGGAGCGACCATGGTTTCTTTTTTCGGCCGACGGTGCTGGCCGATGTCCCGCTCGAGGCGCGTGTCATGAATGAAGAGCCGTTTGGACCGATTGCACTGATGCGCCCGTTCAAGACCTTTGACGAGGCGATCGAGCAGGCCAATCGGCTTCCGTTCGGGCTGGCCGCGTATTGCTTCACGGAAAACGGACGACGCGCGCTGCACCTGGGGGATGCCATCGAGAGCGGCATGATCGGCATCAACACGACCATGATCGGTGGTGCCGATTCGCCCTTCGGCGGGGTGAAGGATTCCGGGCACGGCTCCGAGGACGGCCCGGAGGGTTTGGAGGCCTGTCTGGTGACCAAAGCCATTCATCAGGCCTGAAGCGCATGACTGAACTTAAGACCGGTGGCGCGCAGGGCTACCTGCGTATCGCCACCGAAGAAGCTTTCATCACCCGCGAAGTGCTGTCCGCCTACAAGCGCATGCTCGCTACCGGCATCCAAGACCCCGGATTCGCCAGCTTGTGGGGTTTTTATACCGGATCTCCCTCGGTGCGCGCCACCACCGTCATCGAACGATTGCAGGACCTGGGAGCGCGCCGCCTCGCCGACATGGACGCGACCGGCATCGACAAGGCCATCATCGCGCTCACGGCCCCGGGCACCCATGTGTTTGCTGTGGATGAAGCCAGGCGGCTGACCACCGATGCCAACGATCAACTGGCCGACGCCTGCCGACGCCACCCCGACCGCTTCATCGGCATGACCGCGATCGCGCCGCAGGATCCCGCCTGGTCGGCAAAGGAGATCGGGCGGGGCCAGACATTGGGATTCAAGGCGGTGATCTTGAACGGACACGTCAACAGCGAATACACCGACGATCCAAAATACGGGCCGATCTTCGCAGCGGCAGAAGCGCTCGGCACTCCGATTTATCTCCACCCGCAGGGACCGTCGAAGGGCCTCATCGGTCCGCTGCTGGAACGTGGGCTCGACGGCGCCGTGTTCGGCTTCGGTGTCGACACAGGGTTGCATTTGCTGCGGCTCATCGTCACCGGGCTGTTCGATCGCTACCCCAAGCTCAAATTCATCGTCGGACACGGCGGGGAGGCGCTGCCGTATTGGGCCTTCCGTTTGGATTACATGCATGCGGCGGGCATCCGCTCGGGCCGCTACGATTTCTTGAAGCCTCTGCAACTGCCGATATCGGGCTACTTCAAGCGCAATATCTACGTCACCTTCTCAGGAGTCGCGTGGGAGCCCGCGATCCAGTTCTGCAAGTCGACGCTCGGGATCGATCGCATCATGTACGCCATGGACTATCCTTATCAGTACCACGCCGAAGAAGTGGCGGCCCAGGACGCCATGACCATGAGTGCGCAGGACAAGAAGGCTTTTTTCCAGACGAATGCCGAGAGAGTGTTCAACCTTTAGCGGCTTGACTCGCGCGCTCGCTCAGAGACGCCGCCACCCGTTGAACTCCCGAAGGGCTGGACCACAGGCTTGCTTGCGGTAGAAAGTCTATCTGCCGGCCCAGCTTCGTAGATTCGCGCAGCCGCAGCGTGATTCGATGAATGCCGACGCTGATCGACACCTCGGCGGCAGCAATGTTGGAAAATCGAATCACTTCTTCCGTGCTTCCCCGCCGCACCTTTAGATGATCCTCACAGTCGAGGACCTCGTCGACGAGGCGATGGATTCTGGCGTTCCAAATGAAATAAGCGATGCAGACGCAGAGTGCGCACAATCCAAATAAATTGGGAAACGGATTTCGGCGCGAGCCGGCATCGAGGACGAAGGGAATCGCCACGCAGGCGACCAACGCGGCGGCGCTCAGCCAGATTCCGCGCTTGAAGAGACGAGTGTTCTTGAAAGAAAGCAGCCGCATAGCCTCACGCATTGGCAATCGACGCTCAGGGTTCTTTTCCCGCCTTCACCGCGTAACCCGCTTCCCGCCATGCCTTGATCCCGCCATCGAGCGCCACCGCACCCTGAAATCCCATCGTGCGCAACGTGGCGGTCGCCAGCGTCGAGACGCGGCCGAATTCGCAATACACCAGTATCCTGTGGGTCGGATCGCGCAGCTCTTGATTCACGCGCAGCTCCAATTGCCCGCGAGGCAGAAGCTGTGCGCCGGCGATATGCCCCTCCTCAAAGGCGTCGCGCTCGCGTACGTCGAGCACGATCAGATCGTGCTTCCCGGACTCGATGCGTGCATGGAGTTCGCCGAGCGACATGAACGGCACGGTCGCTGCGGCCTCGGACAGCATCTGAGCCACCGTCTTGCCCCCGGTCATATTGGTGCGCAGCGCTTCGGTGATATGTGTGGGCATCGACAGATTGAGCTGATGCATCATTTCGATGAAGGCGTCGCGGTCGCGTTTCTGCAGGCGCGGATTGTCGGCCAATTCCTGTCCGATGGTCGAGTGCGCCCTTCCCTTGTATTCGTGCGCGGGGAACACCATGAGCGACGGATCCAGCTTGAGCAGGCTGCCGAACAGGCTTTCATGGAGAGCTCCGGCGTCGCCGCTGGGCAGATCGGTGCGGCCCGTTCCGCCAATGAGCAGCGTATCGCCGGTGAACACGCGGTCCTCGACCCGCAGACACATGGAATCGCGTGTGTGTCCCGGAGTGTGCATCGCCTGCAGGCGCAGATTTCCGAGGACCAATAGTTCGCCGTCTTGCAGCCGCAGGTCGACGAACGGAGCCGGGCTGGCGCAATGCATGACTACCGGCACCCCGAGCTGGCGCGCCAGTTGCTGGGTTGCCGAAAAATGGTCGGCGTGTGTATGGGTGTCGATGAGATACCTGATGCGCAGCCCATCGCGCGCGGCGAGCGCGACATAGCGGTCAATTTGGCTGAGCTCAGGGTCGACGAGAGCAGCCGCGCAGGTCGCCTCGCAGCCGACGACATACGACCGACAGCCCCCCGTGGCCACCGTTTCGAATTTAATAGGATGCCTCCCCGGCGGCCGATGCCGCGGCGATCAGCATACCTTAGAACACTTGACTCGATCGATTCGGGCGGTTGTAGTCGACCTCGAACCGTGCATGCGCGCTCCGGCCGGGAGCTTAGTGCTTGGGGCTTTTCTGGGCGGCTCGTTCCGCCCTCTTGTCTTCGGTCGCCCGGTGGATCACATAGGCGCGGATTTTCTCCAGGTCCTGCGCCGACACTTCATCTCTGAACGCGACCATGCCCTGGTCGATGCGTGCTCCCTGGCGCACCGTCATGTCGAAGGTTTGGGGACTCTTGATCAAGCCGGAGTAGCGCAGGTCCGGCAGCACCCCCGAACCCGTCGCGCTGTCGCCATGACAGCTCGAGCAGAACGTGTGATATAGCGCCTTGCCCTCCGCCACCACGGCCGGCTTGGCCGTATCCGGCGGAGGATCGAGAACGGCCGGCGCCGGCGCCGGCAATGGCGGCAGAGCAGCGTTGCCGCCCAGCTTGTAGACCAGCACCCGCGGTAGGTTCGATGCAACGTGCGAATCGCGCGCGAGTTCGCCGGCGGCAAGGCCAAAGGCACCGCCCCAGCCCACTTCGATGGCCACGTATTGATCGCCGTCGACCAAGTAGGTGATGGGCGCCGCCAGAACGCCCGCCTGGGTCTCGGCGGACCAGAGCCGCTCGCCGTTATTGGCGCGGTAGGCAACGAACTCGCCCATGCCGTTTCCCTGAAACACCAGATTGCCCGCGGTCGACACCACTCCGCCGTTCCAAGGACGCCCCAACTCGACGCGCCATACTTCTTTGCGCGCCACCGGATCCCATGCTGCGAGATGGCCCTTCAGGCCGCTTTTGATCAGAGCCTTGATCTTCGCGTCTTGCGGCAGGCTTCCGGCATTGAAATCGACCCCGGTATTCCAGGCCAACTGATGCAGCGTGGCGCTCTTTTCCGGGATGAACGGAAAGCTCAGTTCGGTGACCGGCATGTACAGCTGTTGTGTGACCGGACTGAATGACATGGGCTGCCAGCTATGTCCGCCGCCCGGTCCGGGCATCGCCACAAAGGGCTTGCCGTTTTCGCTGTAGCGTGCCGCACTCTCGATGACGGGTCGGCCGGTCTTCAAATCGACGCTCTTGGCCCAGTTGGTGACAACATAGGGATCTGCCGAGAGCAGCTCGCCGGTCGCGCGATCCAGCACGTAGAAGAACCCGTTCTTGGGGGCTTGCATGATGACACCACGCTTCGCACCGCCGATGGTGAGATCCGCAAGAATCAGCGGCGAGCAGGCATCGTAGTCCCACTCGTCTCCCGGAGTGGTCTGGTAGTGCCACACGTACTCGCCGGTAGCCGCCTTCAATGCCACGATTGACGTCAGATACAACGAATCGCCTTGGACCTTGGAGCGATTCCACGGGGTACCGTTGCCCACGCCGATGTAAATCAAATCCAACCCTGGGTCGTAGGCCATCGAGTCCCACACCGGGCCCCCGCCCCCCAACGTCCACCACTCGCCGCTCCAGGTTCGGGCCGCCTTCTCGAGCGCCGGGCTCTCGAACGGTTTCGACGGGTCGCCCGGAACGGTGTAGAAGCGCCAGATTTGCCGGCCGGTGTCGGCATCGTAGGCCGAGACATAGCCACGCATGCCCATTTCCGCGCCGCCGTTGCCGATCAGGACCATGCCCTTCACCACCCGCGGCGCCCCGGTGATGGTATAGCGGGCGCCTCCCGGCACCGTCGCCACTTGCCATACTGGCTTGCCGGTGGCGGCATCCAGGGCGATCAATCGGCCGTCGAGCGTGCCCAGGTACACCCGGCCCTTCCACGCCGCGACGCCGCGATTCACGGTGTCGCAGCAGGCATTGACCCCGACTTGGCCGGGTACCTTGGGATCGTAGGTCCACAACGGCGCTCCGCTTTTGGCATCGAGCGCGAACACCTTGCTCCAGGCG
>DATLVV010000540.1:0-2476 GCA_035577165.1 Steroidobacteraceae bacterium
GTGCGCGTCGACGGCACGCACGGCAACGGCTACATCATCGGCGACGGCCTGGCGGCCGGCGAGCGGGTGGTGGTCGACGGCCTGCAGAAGGTCAGCGACGGCATCACCGTGATCGCCCAGGCGACCCCGGCCGGCGCGGCATCGGCATCGGCGTCGCCGTCGGCATCGGCGTCGGCGTCGGCCGCGTCCATCGGCAACGCGCGCGGATCGAAGTTCGGCACACCCATGTCCACCGACACCATGCCGTCCTCTCCGATCCGTGCATGGACTATTCCGCCGGAACTCTCCATCGCGAAGCTGCGACCCAATTGTGGTGCGCGCTCGTACAAAAGAGCGGCAATACAGCGCGCACCGTTGCCGCATTGTTCCGCTTCGCTGCCGTCGGAATTGAAAACCCGATAGAACACACGATTCGACGCATCGCGCGGACTTTCCAGCATCAGTGCTTGATCGAAGCCGATGCCGGTACGCCGGTCGGCGAGAGCGCGCAGCTTGCCTCCGTCCAGAGAATCGGCGGCCGCCGGGGCATCGAATACCAAGAAATCATTGCCGAGCCCCTGCATCTTCAAAAACTCGATGCGCATACCGGCGCAGCATAGCCGATGCGTCAGTTTGTCGCGAGCAGGGGTTGCGCAATTTTTCCTTGGGTTTTACCTTAATGGAAACAACAAGGCCGGGGATACATGCGTCATGTAATGGTTTTGAATGCGAAGGGCGGATGCGGCAAGAGTACTCTGGCCACCAATATCGCCGTGTTCTTCGCCCGCGACGGTCATCAAGTGTGCATCGCGGATTACGATCCGCAGCGTTCCAGCCTCGATTGGCTGGCGCAGCGCCCGGCTGATCTGCCGGCGATCGGCGGTGCTGCCGCCTTCGAGGACGGCTTGCGCAATGTGCCGCGCGCCACCGAGGTTCTGGTGATCGACGCGCCGGCGCGGGTCCACGGCACCGAGCTCAACGAGTTGGTGCGCCGCGCGGAGACCATCATCGTGCCGGTGCTGCCCTCGAGCATCGACATGAAGGCCTGCGGCCACTTCATGGCGGAACTGCTGGAGATCGGCAAGGTGTCGCGCAAGCAGGCGCGCCTGGCCGTGATCGCCAATCGGGTGCGCGAGCAGACATTGATCTACGAAGAGCTGGACCAATATCTGACCAAGCTCAAGGTCCCATATTTGGGCAGCCTGCGCGAAGCGCAGAATTACGTGCGCGCCTATGCGCGCGGTATGGGCGTGCTGGAACTGCCGGAATATCTGGCATGGCCGGACTGGCAGCAGTGGGAACCGATCGGCGAATGGCTGGATAGCAAACGCAGCCAACCCACCGGCTAAACGCCTCAAAGGTGCACGCCGCACCGATGAGCGGGACGACGCGTGCGCATCAGATTAGCCAAGTCCGATATCACTTTCAGCGCGGCACCCGATCAGTCGCTGCTCGACGCGGCGCTCGACGCCTCCTTGAATCTGCCGCATAGCTGCAAGGGCGGCAATTGCGGCTCCTGCCGCGCCCGGTTGCTGCAGGGCGAGATCCACTACCCCAACGGGCCGCCGCTGGGATTGTCTGCGGCGGAAGCGGCCGAAGGATTCGTGCTGCTGTGTCAATGTTATGCGCGCGGCGACCTCACTATTGAGACGCTTGAGATCAGCACGCCCGAGCAGATTCGCGTCAAGCGGCTGCCGGCGCGCATCGAGCGCAGCGTGCTCCTGTCGCACGACGTCATGGGCCTATTCTTGAGGCTGCCCGCGGCTGAAGACTTCAGCTTCGAGGCCGGGCAGTACCTCGACGTCATGCTGCCGGGCGGCCGACGGCGAAGCTTTTCGATTGCCTCGCCGCCGCACGACTCGCGATTGCTGGAATTGCATGTACGCAAGGTCCAAGGCGGCGAATTCTCGGCGCCGCTGTTCGAGCGTGCGGCGCAGAGCGCGCTGCTGTCGATCGAAGGACCTCTGGGGCAATTCGCGTATCGAGCGGGCACGGCACCGATGTTGCTGATCGGCGGCGGCACGGGAATCGCGCCCCTGCTCAGCATTCTGCGGCATGTGGTCGAGACCGGCCTTAAGCGCGACCTGCGGATCTATTGGGGCGTTCGCAGTGAGCGCGACCTGTACGCGCACGCCACGCTCGAGGCCCTCGCTCGTTACGTGCCGGTATTGTCCGAGGCTTCGTCGGCTTGGGCCGGCCGGCGGGGTATGGTGCACGAGGCCGTCCTCGAGGATATCCAAGATCTGCAACGCTACGATGTGTATGCGGCGGGACCGCCTGCGATGATCGGCGTCGTGCGGCGCGAATTCGCGCTGCGCGGAGTGGCGCCCGAACGCTTGTATTTCGATTCTTTCGACTATGCGCCGGATGCGCTCGATCGCCAGCGGAGCAGCGCGTCCACCAAAGCCTGATCTTCAGCCGACTCCGCCTGCAGCAGCGGCGCCGCCACGCCCAGATCGCGGACCGCCGAGGCGACGCGCCCGCCGGGCACCAGCCA
>DATLVV010000541.1:0-2901 GCA_035577165.1 Steroidobacteraceae bacterium
GGCGATCTTGCAGCCGCAACCGCCGCCGTGGGAGAGCGAGGTCAATCGGGGCTCGGTACCCACCGGCACGGGTGCTTCGGACATCACTCCAAACCTCGCACTCATCGTTTGTCACCGGAAGGTGGCGGAAGGTAGCAGGAGTCGAACCTACCGAGAGACGCTTGGCGTCCCCCACCGGGTTTGAAGCCCGGCCGCACCACCGGATGCGCATGCCTTCCGAACGCGGTCAGGACACCTCAAGGGGATTCGTGCCAGCTGCTGTCGGCGCGCACGATCCTACCCCGAGGAATGCGTCGAGTATAGCCAACGCGATCGAAGAACTCCAAAAGCTGGATGGAGCGTTTGCGCCCTATGCCGATGGCATCGCGGAATTCCGCGGCGAGAATGACATTATGACGCCTGTAAAGTGTCTGCAATTCGCTGCGCAACTGGCGCACGGTGTCGGGATGATAAAAAAGGTCTTTCACGATTTGATAAACCTGCCGCTGCACGGCGCATTTGCCCAACACCCGCCGAATTTCCTCTTCAGGCGATTGCACTTTCGCCGCCAAATCGCGCACCCAGGGCGGATCGTAACGCGCGGCGGCGATGATCGATTGAAGTTGGGCCGCCAGCCGGCGCTCGCGATCGTCCAGAGTGACCTGATGTTGCGGCAAGTGCAGCCAGTAGTCGCTGCTGGCCACCGCGTGATCGCGCAGCAGCTCGCCCATCAGCGCGCGCCACAGCCCGTCGTTCACTCCGGGTGCTGCCAGCCTGCGCAATCGAGCTCGATCAACGCCTGGTTCATCGGGATACTGCGCGTGAAAATTGCGTAACGCTGTGAGGGCACCGTCGTACAAGACTCGCCAGTGCGAATCGAGTATCGCGAATCCGTCCTCTGGCGCCCCCACGATGCGGGCGTGAGCCGGCAATGGGATCCGATCGGGGGCGAGGCCCGTGAGATGCATCAGTTCCTGCATCGGGATCCCGGTCGCGGCGTTCTCGAGCAGCATGAGCACGCTTCCATCCTGCAACAGATGCTGAATGGCGCTGAGGTAGGCGAGCCGTTCGGCGCTGCGCCGCCGCCTTGCCGGCGGGCAAGGGTCGATGACAATGCCGCCGCCGACGGTCCGGCGCGCCTGGGCGTCGCGCACGACGAAGGCGTCGCCTGCGCCCGCGCAGAATGGCGCTTCAAAAACGAGCTGTACGCGTGCGCTGCCCTGAGCCTCCAGGCAATCAGAGTCGAGCAAAACCGCCTTCGCAACGCGATCCGCGGTACCCAAATGAACGTGCAAAGCCGCGAGATCCTTTGGGAGTGCGCTTCCTGCCAGCCACCGAAGCTGCACATCGATGCGTGTCGAGGGTCGCAGCGCACGCGCATCCGCCAACCAATCGCCGCGATGCACCGCGGTCTTGTCGATGCCCACCAGATTCAAGGCGCAGCGCTGGCCGGCGTGGCCGACCTCAGCGTCGCGATGTTGTGCGTGGATACTGCGCACCCGTGCCTCGGCTCCCGAAGGCATGATGGTGATGCTGTCGCCCACGCGGACTCGTCCTGCAACCGCCGTACCCGTGGCAACGGTCCCGAGTCCCGGCAGGGTAAACACCCGGTCGACGGGGAGGCGAAATAAGCCCTCATCGCTGCGCATGCGCCACCCTTGCGCCACGTGCTCCAGGTGTCCGCGCAGCGCGACCACTCCCGCGTCATCGGCGCGCGTCGCATTCACCCGAAAGATTGGCGCGTCGCTGAGCGGAGTTTCGGAGAGCAACTGCCTGATCTGCCCCATGGCAACAAGCGTCGTCGACTCCTCCACGCGGTCCACCTTGGTCAGCGCCACGGCGGCGTGGCGCACGCCGAGCAGTTCGAGGATGGCGAGGTGCTCGCGCGTCTGCGGCATGACCCCGTCATCGGCCGCGACTACGAGCAAGGCGAAATCGACGCTGCCGGCGCCGGCCACCATGGTATGCACCAAACGTTCATGACCTGGGGCGTCGACAAATCCTAGGGGCTCACCGAGCGCGCGCTCGGAGTATGCAAACCCCAGCTCGATGGAGATTCCGCGTCGCTTTTCCTCCGGGAGGCGGTCTGTATCCACGCCCGTCAGCGATCGCACCAGACTGGTTTTGCCGTGATCGATATGACCGGCGGTCACGACGATCATGGACCGAAGCTGCTCCACTGTGCGATAAACTCGGCAAGGACATGCTGCGCCATGGTAGGCGCAACTTTACCGCTGTTGCATACCCTGGGTCGACTTGAATACCGTGCGGTTCGCAGCCGCCTATGAGAATGCCTTACACTCCACGCGCTCATGACAGCAACACGTATTTACGATAGGCGACTGACGCCGACTACCCGCGTCACCATCATCCTCCTCATTGCGGTCGCGGGCCTTTTCTACGTGAAGTGGATGCCGTATTACAACAAGGCATTTCTCGCAGCCACCAATCATTCCATCGGCAACTCAATTCTGATGGGCTCGGCCGCGCAAGCGCCGGCGCCGTCGTGGCAGGCGGCAGTCGATTATGCGCTTGCCTATGGAAAAGCCATTTGGCAGGCGATGGTGCTTGGATTGCTGCTGGGGTCTGCGCTCCAGGAATTTGCGCCACGAGCCTGGATTGCCCGAATGCTCGGTCAGTCAGGATTTCGCAGCGTGGCGCTCGGCGGACTATTGGCGATTCCCGGCATGATGTGCACCTGTTGCGCGGCGCCCGTAGTGATCGGATTGCGCCGTGCGAATGCCTCTGCGGCTGCGGCGGCCGCTTTTTGGCTGGGTAACACGGTCTTGAATCCGGCCACGTTGATCTTCAGCGGATTCGTACTGGGCTGGAAATGGACCGGCCTGCGACTCGCGCTGGGTATACCACTGGTATTCGGTACCGGCTATCTGGTCGGCCGCTTGACAGGAGACGGCGAAGCGG
>DATLVV010000542.1:0-4537 GCA_035577165.1 Steroidobacteraceae bacterium
GCGACCTCCACGGTGTTGTCGAGCAATTCCGGCGCGTCCGCGAACAGCTCGGCCATCTCGGCCGGCGTCTTCAAATATTGCTCTTCGGAATAGCGCCGCGCCCGGCTCGGATCGGCCAGCAGCGCGCCCTCATGAATGCACACCCGCGCTTCATGCGCCTCGAATTCGCCGCGCGTCAAGAAGCGCACGTCGTTGGTCGCGAGCGCCGCCACGCCCCGCTGCTGCGCCAAATCGACCACCGCCTGGGCATGGGCTTCTTCGCCGCTGCGGCCGGTGCGCTGCACTTCGAGATAGAAGCGGTCACCGCACAGTTCCTGCCAGCGCACCAGGCAGCGCAGCGCCTCGTCGTCCCGGCCGCGGCCGATGGCCTGACCGATGTCGCCCAGCGCGCCCCCCGACAAGACGATCAGCCCGCGCAGCATGTCGCTCTGCAGCCAACTGCGTTCCAGCATGGGAACGCCGCGCTGCTGCCCCTCGAGGAAGGAGCGGGTCACAAGCTGCGTCAGGTGCCGGTACCCGACCAGATCCTGGCACAGAAACACGATCCGGGACGGCCCGCGCTCGCCCGCTTCGCGGATCCACGCGTCGACGCCGATGACGGGCTTGACGCCGGCACTCAGTGCCTCCTTGTAGAACTTCACCATCGCAAACAAATTGCTTTGATCGGTCAGTGCCACCGCCGGCATGCCCGCCGCCGACACCGCGGCCATCAGTTCGGGCACCCGCACGATCCCATCGACCAAGGAATATTCGGTGTGCAATCGCAGGTGAACGAACTGCCTCAAGGGATTGCCTCGAGCATCAAACGCAGCGGCGCGAACGAACGTCGGTGCAAGGGACAGGGACCGTGCAGTTCCAGCAGCCGCTGGTGATCCGGCGTGCCGTACCCCTTGTGAGTTGCAAACGAATATGCAGGATATACCGTATCCATTTGATTCATATAATTATCCCTGGCGGTTTTTGCCAGGATGGAGGCGGCGCTGATGGCCGGCTGCGTGGCATCCCCGGCGACAATGGCGCGCGCCGTCATGGGCCAGCCGAGTCCGTCCAACGAGGGCAGTAGATTGCCGTCCACCAGCACGTGATCCGGCGCCAGGGTCATGGCCAGCAGCGCGCGGCGCATTGCCAGAAAGGTCGCCTGGAGGATGTTCAGGGCATCGATCTCGGCCCGATCCGCCCAGCCAATGCCGAAACACAGTGCCTCACGCCGGATCGTCACATTCAGGCTCGCCCGTTCCTCCGCCGTCAAGACTTTGGAATCGGCGATTCCCTCGATACGGCGCCGCGGGCGCAGGATCACCGCTGCGGCAACCACGGGACCCGCCAGGGGTCCGCGCCCTGCCTCGTCGATGCCGGCCACGCGGCGCATCATGACGACTCCGCCGCAGTCCGCCCGCGATCCTTGAGCAGCGCTACAATGGCCTGCGCCGCACGAGTGCCGGCGTCGCGGCGCAGATCCGCATGGATTCGCGAGAACTCCTGTTCCAGGGCGCTGCGGCGGTCGGCATCGTCTAGCCACATCAAGAGCTCGGCTCCGATCGACTGCGGGACAATATCGTCCTGAAAATATTCGCCGACGACGCGCCGGTCTGCAAGTAGATTTGGCTGCGCGAAGAACTTGGTTTTGACCAGATTCAGCTGCTTGAGGATCCACACGGTCATCTTCCCCAGGCGGTACACGACCACCATGGGCCGTTTGCAGAGCGCGGCCTCCAGGCTCGCGGTTCCCGAGGCCACGAGGACCACGTCGGCGGCGATCAGCGCGGTCTGGGCCTGGCCGTCGACGAGGTGCAGCGGCAATCCCGGCGCGTGCTGCTCCATCGCCCGCGAGAAAATCTCCCGCGCCGCCGCGCTCGCCATGGGCGCGATGAACCTCATCTGCGGTCGTTGCCCGGCGAGCCAGCGCGCCGTGGCGGCGAAGTCCTCCGACAGACGCGACACTTCGCCGCGCCGGCTCCCCGGCAGCAGGGCGACCAACGGGGCGGTTGCGTCGATGTTGAGGCTGCGGCGCGCGGCGGCGCGGTCGACCGTCATGGGGATCGCATCGGCGAGCGGATGGCCGACGAATTCGGAGCGCATGCCGTGCTCGTCGTAAAAGCGCTTCTCGAAGGGCAGCAGGCACAGAACCAGGTCCACGGCCTCGTGGATGCTGCGCGCCCGGCCCTGCCGCCAGGCCCAGACCTGGGGACTCACGTATTGCACCGTCGGGATCCCGGCCGCGTGCAACCGCCGCGCCAGGCGCAGGTTGGTGTCCGGGGCATCGATGCCGATGAACACATCCGGGCGCGCGCGGAGAAACCGCGCGCCGATGTGCGACAGCAGCCGCAGCAGGCGCGGCAGGTGGCGCAGCACCTCGAACAACCCCATGACGGCGAAAGATTCGGCGGGCTCCCAAACCTGGCATCCGGCCGCCTGCATTTTCGGGCCGGCGACGCCGAAAAACTCGGCGTCGGGCTCGATGCGGCGCAACGCATGAATGAGGTCGGCGCCGAGCGTGTCGCCGGAGGCCTCGCCCGCCACAAGTCCCACCCGCAGCATTCTTCGGGCTCCTAACGAACGATGCTGCGTTCGCTGCGCTTGATGAACTCGACGAAGGGCCGGATTTCCGCTTGGGCGACGGCCGCGTTCTCCAGTTCCTCCATTGCCGCTTTCAATTTCAGTCCTGAGCGATACAGCACGCGGTAGGCGCGCCGGATGTTCAAGATTTGCGCCGGCGTGAAGCCGCGGCGCTTCAAACCTTCGGCATTCACACTGTGCGGCTCGGCGGGCCGTCCGACGGCCATGACGTACGGCGGAACGTCGCGGGTCACCGCGGCGTTGTGGGCAATGAAGGCGTGCGCACCGACTTTGGTGAATTGATGCACGGCTGACAATCCGCCCATGATCACCCAGTCGCCGATTTCCACATGACCGCCGAGAGTCGAACAATTCGCCATCACGATCTGGTCGCCGAGGCTGCAGTCGTGGGCCACATGCGAATAGGCCATCAACAGATTGTCGTTGCCGATGCTCGTCACGCCCTTGTCGTGGGTGGTGCCGCGGTTCACCGTGACCGATTCGCGGAAGACGTTGCGGTCGCCGATTTCCAAACGGGTCGGCTCACCCTTGTACTTCTTGTCCTGGGGCGCGCTTCCCAGCGAGGCGAATTGGAATATCTTGTTGTCGGCGCCGATGCGCGTCGGCCCGGTTATCACCGCATGCGGACCGATCCAAGTGCCGGCGCCGATGACGACGTCCGCGCCGATGACGGTGAACGCTCCGACCTCCACGTTGGCCGCAATCTGCGCCTGCGGCGAAATCACCGCGCGCGAATCGATCATCCCGGATCTCCCTTCTCCTTCCCCTTGGTTTCCGGAGCAACCATCATTTCCGCGGAGGCCACTTCAACGCCGTCGACCTCGGCCACGCCGGCGAATTTCCAGATTCCCTTGAAGGCGCGCTTCAAGGTGACTTTGAGCAGCACCTGGTCGCCCGGCTCGATCGGCCGGCGAAAGCGCGCATTGTCGATGGCGACGAAATAGAACCGTGTTTCGGTATCCGGCACGACCCCGACGGTCTTGAATGCCAAAATTCCCGCCGCCTGCGCCAGCGCTTCGATGATCATCACTCCCGGCATGACCGGCCGGTGCGGAAAGTGTCCCGGAAAGAACGGTTCGTTGAAGGTCACGTTCTTCAGGGCGTGCACGTACTTGCCGGGAACCAATTCCAGCACGCGATCCACCAGCAAGAAGGGATACCGATGCGGCAATTGCCGCATGATCGCTTCGATATCCATCTTCTCGGGTTCTGCCATCACTGCTCCTTTCGATCCAATCGCCGCAATTGCGCCACCATGCGCCGCCACTTGCGCGTCTCCACCGCCGGCATGCCGCTCGAGTAGCTGCCCCCCGCCTTGAGCGAGGTGGTGACCAATGAAACGCCCGTCACCACCACGTCATCTCCGATCGACAGGTGACCGGCGATGCCGACCCCGCCGCCGATCATGCAGCGCCGGCCGATGCTGGTGCTGCCGGAGATTCCCACGCAACCCGCGATGGCGCTATGCGCGCCGATGCTGACGTTGTGGCCCACCTGGATTTGATTGTCCAATTTAACCCCGTCCTCCACCACCGTATCATCAATGGCGCCCCGGTCGATGGTGGTATTGGCGCCGATCTCCACGTCATCGCCGATCAGGACGCTGCCCACCTGCGGTACCTTGACCCAGGTACCCGAATTCGGCGCGAAGCCGAAGCCGTCGGCGCCGACGACGACTCCGGCATGCAGGATGCAGCGCTGCCCGATCCGCACGCCGGGGTACAGATTGACCCGCGTCATGAGATGCGAATCGGCGCCGATTCGCGCACCACGCTGCACCACGCAACCCGGGCCGACGAACACCCGTTCACCCACCTCCACATCGTCCTCGATGACCACGAGGGGTCCCACGGTGGCCGACGCCGGGATCCGGGTGCCGGCCGCCACCACCGCGCTCGCATGAATGCCCGCCGCAGCCGGCGCCTGAGGGTGCAGGAGATCCGCAATTCGGGCGTAAGCC
>DATLVV010000543.1:0-6656 GCA_035577165.1 Steroidobacteraceae bacterium
CAATACTCTGGATGCCTCGGCGCTCGACCGGTTGACGTCGGCGCTCGGGGAATTGTGCCGCGTCGAGATCTTGGGACCCTGCGCCTCCTTGAGCCTGTTGGGCCACAACATCCGCGGCATCCTGCATGAGCTCGGCTCGGCCTTTGAATTGTTCCAGGATCAGAAGATCTATCTGGTGAGCCAGGCCGCGAACGACCTGAACTTCACCTTCGTGATCGACGAGTCGCAGGGCGATCGTCTGGTGCGTCAGCTGCACGAGCGTCTGATTCAGAGCATCGGTTCGGATCGAGTCTTGGGACCCACCTGGCAGCAGCTGTTCGCGGAGAAGAAGCCCGCCGCGCAGGCTTTGAATTGGTGGGAGGAGCCGCGCAAGCGCCTGCGGCTGATCGACATCGCGGCGCGCGAGGCGGCGGCCTTCGTATACGATGCCGCCACCCTGGATGCCGCCATCGCAGCGCTGCAAGGCGTGCGGTCGGTGACGCGCTGGGCGTATTCGATGAAGGCCAATGGGCATCCGCAGATTCTGCGCCGCATGTACGAGGCGGGCCTGACCTTGGAATGCGTGTCGCAGGGCGAGCTTGAACACGCGTTTGCGGTCGTGCCCGATCTCGATCCTGAACGCGTGCTGTTCACTCCGAACTTCGCGCCGCGCGCCGAATACGAATATGGCTTCGTGAAGGGCGTGCGCGTCACGCTGGACAACCTGTATCCGCTCAAAATGTGGCCGGAGGTGTTTCGCGGCCGGGAGCTGTTCGTGCGCATCGATCCGGGATTTGGCCGCGGGCATCACCAGCATGTGCGCACCGGCGGAGTCCATTCCAAATTCGGCGTGCCTCTGACCGAGGCGGACGAACTGGAGGCATTGACCAAAAGCGCCGCCGTACGGGTCACCGGCCTGCACGCGCACACCGGCAGCGGCGTGTTCAACGTCGACAATTGGACCGAGACCGGCACGTTGCTTGCGCAACTGGCGGCGCGCTTCCCGCACGTCACCGTGGTGGATTTGGGCGGAGGAATCGGCGTGCCCGAACAGCTCGGGCACGACGAGATCGACCTGCGGGAACTGGATCGCGGCGTCGCTGCCCTGGCGAAGAGCTTTCCGCGGATTGAGTTTTGGATGGAGCCGGGCCGGTTCCTGGTGGCGAAGGCCGGGGTGCTGGTGGCCGTCGTGACCCAGCTGAAGGGCAAAGGCGACGTTCAATACGTCGGCATCGCCACCGGCATGAATTCCTTGATCAGGCCTGCGCTCTACGGCGCCCATCACGACATTCGCAATCTGACCCGCCTCGACGAACCGATGAGCCACCGCGCCAATGTGGTGGGCCCGATTTGCGAGACCGCGGACCAACTCGGTGCGGATCGGTGGCTGCCGCCGACGCGGGAAGGAGACGTGCTTCTCATCGCGAACTGCGGAGCCTACGGTCATGTCATGGCCTCGAATTATAATCGGCGCCCTCCTGCAGCGGAGTTTATGATCGATATATGAATCAAGTGGGCATCATTGGTTGGCGCGGCATGGTGGGTTCGGTGCTTCTCGACAGAATGCGCGAGGAGTCGGACTTCGATGTCATTCGCCCGACGTTTTTCAGCACTTCCCAGGTGGGGGCGGCGGCGCCGCGCATCGTGGGTTCTGCCGGACTCGGCGAGCCCTTGGTGCAGGACGCCAACGACATCGCGGCGCTCGCCAGGCTGCCCATGCTCATCAGCGCCCAGGGCGGCGAATATACCGAGTCGGTCCATCCGCGGCTGCGCGCGGCGGGCTGGCAGGGTTATTGGATCGATGCCGCCTCCAGCCTGCGCATGCGCCAGGATGCCGTCATTGTCCTGGATCCGGTGAATCTGCCCGTGATGCAGGCGGCGCGCGACAACGGCATCAAGGATTTCATCGGCGGCAACTGCACCGTATCGCTGATGCTCATGGCGGTCGGCGGATTGTTGCGGGCCGGCGCGGTCGAATGGATAACCGCCATGACCTATCAGTCCGCCTCCGGCGCCGGCGCCAAGCACATGCGCGAATTGCTGCAGCAGATGGGCGCACTGCACGGCGCGGCCGCTGCGCTGTTGCAGAACCCTGCGTCCGGCATTCTGGATATCGATCGCAGCGTGAGCGCGGCGCTCGCAAACGGAGAGTTTCCGCGCACGCAATTCGGCGTGCCGCTGGCGGCCAGCCTGATTCCGTGGATCGACAAGGACTTGGGCACCGGTCAGAGCCGCGAGGAATGGAAGGCGGGCGCCGAAGCGAACAAGATTTTGGGAACCGAGGCGCGGCCCGTGCCGGTGGAAGGCATCTGCGTGCGGGTGAGCGCCATGCGCTGCCATTCGCAGGCGCTGACCATCAAGCTCAAGCAGGACATTCCTCTCGCGGAAGTCGAGGCGCTGATTGCGGGCGGCAATCCCTGGGTGCGCGTGGTGCCGAATGACCGCGAGTCCTCGATCCGCGAGCTGTCGCCGGCGGCGGTCAGCGGCAGCATGAACATTCCGATCGGCCGCCTGCGCAAGCTCGCCATGGGCGGCGACTATCTATCCGCATTCACCGTGGGCGATCAATTGCTCTGGGGCGCGGCGGAACCGTTGCGCCGGACCATGCGGTTCTTGTTGCAGTAAGCCCAGGCTTAGGGCGACCACATCACCTCGACCGGCGTGCGTGTTTGTCGCAGCAGCGCGCGGATCGGCATGTCCTGCACCGGACCTTCCTTTTTAGCGGCGGTGAGCGTGTTCCATTTGGATTCACCGGCGATCAATACGACGACCCGGCGCGAGTCGAGGAGCGCCGTCAAATTCAGGCTGAGCCGAGGCTGCGGCGCCTGCGGCGCCCACATGCCGACGCAGCCTGCGACCGCGGCTTGATTCAGCGCGCGGGGCAGATTCGGCGAGCCCGGGAACAGGGAGGCCGTGTGACCGTCATCGCCCATCCCTAAGATCACGGCATCGAACGGACGCGGAACGCGCGCAAATGTCTCCCAGGCGGATACTGCGCCGAGATCCGGTGTAGGGGCGGCGTTCTTCAAGCCGTGAAAGCGGGCTGCGGCGGCCTGATCCTTCAGCAAGACATTGCGCACGAGGTGCTCATTGCTCGCGGCATCCTCGGGGGTGACCCAACGTTCATCCGCCAGCGCAACACATACCCGGCCCCAATCGAGCGTCTGCGTGCGCAGCATCTCGAACAATTTCACCGGCGATCGGCCTCCCGACACGACCAAGCTCGCGAGGCCGCGCGCCGCAATGGCCGCCTTCAGGCTCGCGGCGAGCTGCGTCGCGAGTTCGCGCGACAGCGTCTCCATGTCAGCGTAACGTTGCGCCTCCATTCAACCACTCCTCGTTGACCCTTGGGTGAGCGTAGCACGCGTTGTGGCACAATGAGTCATCCGCAGGGACGACCATATGAAGGATCTAACCACAGGCCCGATCGCCAGGAACATTCTGCAAATGGCCGTGCCCCTCGCGGCGGGCATGCTCTTGCAGACCTTGTACTTCCTGATCGATTTGTACTTCGTCGCCGGCTTGGGCGATGCCGCCATTGCCGGCGTCGGCGCCGCCGGCAATGTCATGTTCATCGTGTTTGCGCTGACCCAGGTGCTTGGGGTCGGTGCGGTGGCGCTCATTTCACACGCGGTGGGGCGCAAGGACCGCGCGGATGCCACGCTGATCTTCAATCAAAGCTTGTCGTTGTCGGCCAGCTGCGCCCTGATCGTCCTGCTGGGCGGATATGGGGCAGGTCCTGCCTACGTGCAGACGTTGGGATCGGACGCCGCCACGGTGCTGGCCGGCACGCGTTACCTGCAATGGTTCCTGCCGAGCCTGGCTCTGCAGTTCGCGATGGTGTCCATGGGCTCCGCCTTGCGCGGCACCGGCATCGTGCAGCCCACCATGATCGTGCAGGCGCTGACCGTGATCCTGAACGCGATATTGGCTCCGGTGCTGATCGCGGGCTGGGGGACCGGTCACCCCTTGGGGGTAGCCGGCGCGGGACTCGCGAGTTCTTTGTCGGTGGGCTTCGGGGTCGTGCTCCTGGTGCTGTATTTCCGCCGCCTGGAGAAATACGTGGCGTTCGATTTCAGCGCGTGGCGCCCGCAACTGGCGACCTGGGGCCGCCTGCTGCGCGTCGGGCTTCCTGCCGGCGGCGAATTCCTGCTGGTGTTCATCTATATGGGCCTGATGTACTGGATCATCCGCCGCTTTGGTCCGGGCGCCCAGGCGGGATTCGGAATCGGCCAACGAATCATGCAGAGCATGTTTCTGCCGGCGATGGCGGTCGCCTTCGCCACCGCACCCATCGTCGGACAGAATTTTGGAGCCGGGAAATTCGCACGGGTGCGCGAAACGTTTTCGCTGGCCGCACTGATCAGCGGCTGCATCATGGTCACCCTGACCTTGTTTTGTCAGTGGCGTTCGGAATGGGTCATTCATGCCTTTACCGCCGACCCGACAGCGATGGCCGTCGGCGCCCAGTACCTGCAGATCGTTTCATGGAACTTCCTGGCGGCAGGCATCGTGTTCACCTGCTCGTCGGTATTCCAGGGCCTGGGCCACACCATGCCGGCGGTATTGAGTTCGGCGAGCCGGCTGGTGAGCTTCGTCGTGCCGGCGCTGTGGTTGGCCGCATCGCCCCGGTTTCAGTTGATCCAACTTTGGTATGTGTCGATTGCCAGCGTCACGCTGCAATCGGTGTTCAGTCTTTGGCTGGTGCGCGCCGAGTTCCGACGGCGCGCCCCGCTTGCTGTGGAGTCGCGCGCATGACGTTCAAAACCTTCGTCGATATCTCCGGATGGAGCGCTGCCGCGCTGATTCTCGGCAGCTACGCGCTCTTGTCGTTCGGCAAGATTCAGTCTCGCTCGCCTCTCTACCAATGGATGAACATCACCGGCGCCCTGGGCTTCATCATCAATTGCACGGCGAACGGCGCCTGGCCGTCGGTGGCGCTCAACGTGGTGTGGATGGGGATTGCCGTGTACGCCTTGCGGCGCAACGCCTCCCTCAAAAACTCCTAGGCTTTGGCGTGCCGCGATTCGAGTTCGCCGGCGACCTGCGCCAGCGACAGACCTTTGACCTTGAGCAGAAGCAGCATGTGGTACAGCAGATCCGCGGCTTCACCGACGATGTCTTGATCGGATTGCGCAACACCGGCCAGCGCCAGTTCCAGGCCTTCCTCGCCGACCTTTTGCGCGATCCGCCGCGTCCCTTGCGCGAGCAGTTGAGCGGTGTAGCTGCCGGGCGGCCGCTCGAATATCCGCTGGGTGATGACTTGTTCGAGATGCGCCAGGAACGCAATTCGCAGTGCGGCCGGTTGCGGCGGGCTCTCGCCCCAGCAGGTAAACGTACCGTGATGACAGGCGGGGCCGGTGGGTTCGGCCAGGATCAGCAGGGTGTCGCCGTCGCAATCGGCCGCAATCTGCTTCACCAGCAGAAAATGGCCCGAAGTCTCGCCCTTGGTCCAGAGGCGGCCCTTGGAGCGGCTCCAAAAAGTGACCCGGCCGCAGGCGTTGGTCCGATCGAGCGCTTCCCGATTCATGTATCCCAGCATCAGCACCGCGCCGCTGCCGGCGTCTTGAACGATGGCCGGCAGCAAGCCGCCGCCCTTGTCCCAGTCGAGTTCTTTCAAAGCCGCACCTCGATGCCTGCGCTGCGCAGTCCGCGCTTCAGGCTGTGGATTTCGATTTCGCCGGAATGAAACACGCTGGCGGCAAGCGCTGCATCGACGCAAGCCGTCTGAAACACATCGGTAAAGTGTTCCGCCGCGCCGGCTCCGCCCGAAGCCACCAGCGGCACCTGGCACACGGCGCGCACGGTGCGCAGTTGGCCGATGTCGAAGCCGCGGCGCACGCCGTCGGAAGCCATGCAGTTGAGCACGATCTCGCCTGCACCGCGGCGCTGCGCCTCGATGATCCAGTCGACCGTGCTGCGCGAGGTGTCGCGGCTGCGTGCCGCATCGCCGGTATACTGTTGCACCCGGTAGCCAAGCTCCGTGGTCTGGCTGTCGACGCCGACCACGACGCATTGGGCGCCGAAGCGCCGGCTCAACTCGTCGATCAATTCCGGGCGCGCCAGCGCGGGTGAATTGACGGATATTTTTTCGGCGCCGGCGGCCAGTACCGCCTCCGCCTGCGCGACGGAGCAGATTCCCCCGGCCACGCAAAATGGGATGTCGAGGAGGCGCGCCACGCGTGCGATCCAGGAGCGATCCACGGAACGTCCCTCGGGGCTCGCGGAGATATCGTAGAACACGAGTTCGTCCGCACCCGCATCGCGATAACGGCCCGCAAGATCCAGGATGTCGCCCACGATCCGATGGTCGCGAAAGCGCACGCCCTTGACCACCTGCCCGTCGCGGACATCCAGACAGGGAATTATGCGTTTGGCAAGAATGGCTGCAAATCCCCGGCAGGAATCAGGTTTTCGAGCAGTGCCTTGCCGCTGACCGCGGCGCTGGCCCCGGCCTCGGCCAGTGCCTGCAGATCGCACGCTTCGCGGATGCCGCCCGAAGCCTGCCAGTGGATCTGCGGATAGCGGCGCACGGCCTCCCGATACAGGGGCACATTCGGCCCGGTCAATGCGCCATCGCGGTCCACGTCGGTGCACAACACATGTCTGAGCGATGAGCCCGCGAAGAGTTCGACCGCGCTCCACAGGGACAGCTCCGACTGCTGCTGCCACCCGTG
>DATLVV010000544.1:0-2489 GCA_035577165.1 Steroidobacteraceae bacterium
CGAACGGCAACACCATCACGGTCGCGAGCGTCGCCAGCGCCGGGCGCATGAGCAATTGATTAAAACCCGCGTGCAAGGCCACCGCCGCCAAAAGACCCGGCAGCATCAGGTGCAGGCCGCCGTTCGGCCGCCGCTCGTAGAGCGTGACGGAAATCATGGCCAGAACCGTCGCCGTGCCGCCGTGCATGATCGCCGTGCCGAAGCCTCGGATCACCTGCGCCGCGAGCGCGGTATCGGGCCGCGAAGCCAGGTAGTAGAGGTTCTCGACCAGCGCGAAGCCGGTGCCGATCGCGAACCCGGCGATGCCGGCGTCCACCGGCAGCCCGACGCGCCGCGTGCGAATGAGAAACACGAGCACCACCGCCTTCAGGGACTCCTCGATCCACGGCGAAACATAGCGCGAGTAAGACTGGAAATCTCCCGCGAAATACGCGGACGCCCAGGCGTTGGCCAAGTAGCTTGCACCGGCCGCAAGCGCCCCTGCCGCGGCGATGCTCAGAACCGTCTTGAGCCGCAGTAGCTTGTAGCTGTCGCCCTGCACGAGCGCCCCGAGGAACAACAACACCGGAACAAGCGCGATCGGCGCCCGAATCAGCCAAGTCTCATTCACTGCGGCTGGCCCAAGCCGCTAGCCCCCCGCCCGGGCGATATCAAAAATCCGGTCGAAGCCGGCGTAGCGGAAAATATCGTAGACCTGCGGGGCGACATTGATCAGCCTCACGC
Organism: Steroidobacteraceae bacterium; assembly: GCA_035577165.1. Taxonomy (GTDB): domain Bacteria; phylum Pseudomonadota; class Gammaproteobacteria; order Steroidobacterales; family Steroidobacteraceae; genus Bog-1198. Next base: position 724 of record DATLVV010000544.1, read on the forward strand.
CCGCCCCTGACTCCTTGCTGCGCTTCTGCGTGAGCAGGAACACCCGAAGTCCTGCGCTGGCAATGTATTCGAGCCGGGACAGATCGATGACCCGCGGCTCGGCTTGCGCCGCGAGCCCGTCCAAGAACTTGAGTGCCGCCTCGCATTGGGTGGCATCGAGCCTTCCGGCCATCATGACGGCGCCCGCGGGGCTAAGTTGGATCTCGAACATGTAGTGCTCCGGTGCTTTGCCCATGAGTGTACTTGTTCATTCAGGGTGTGGGTTCTCGAACGCGCTTGGTCATGCTGAATTGATTATGCCCCCCCAGGCGTCGGTAACTGACGGCATCCATCATCTGGCGCACGAGGTACACGCCAAGGCCGCCAACGCGGCGCTCCTCGAGGCTGGCCGTGACGTCCGGCGCCGCCAGCAAGAGTGGATCGAACGATGGGCCGTCATCCTCGATCATCAGAGTGAGGCAGCCATCGCACAGGGCCAGAGACACATCGACACGCGGCACGCGGCCCGCGGGCGAACCGTGCATCACCACATTCATGAAAATCTCCTCGAGCGCGAGTTCGAACGTCACCGTTTCGGCCGGCGGCAGGTCGGCGGCCGACCAAAACTCCTGCAGAAACTGGGTCAGTATGGGAAGTTGCGCTGCATCGCTCGGCACAGCGGTGTGTCGCTTCATGCGGTAGGCCCGGTCTGTGCGAGGGCGTTGGCGCGGTCCACGAATACCGCGATGACGCGGCTGAAACCGCTGACATCGAATACTTCGCGTACCGCAGGCTTAAGCCCGCAAATCGCAAACGCAAGGTCGGCGCGCTGCGAGGCGCGCGCTGCCAGCAGGAATACGCGCAATCCGGCGCTTGAGACATAGTCGAGCCCGGCACAGTCGATGATCACGCCGGCGGGCTTAGACCCCGCGCCAGCCAGCACTTGCTCGAGCTGAGATTGAAAGCCGGCGGCGGACCCGAAATCCAACCGACCCTGAGGGATCACCACCGTCGTGAGGCCGATAGATTCGAGACGAACGTTCACGAAGGTGCGCCCGCCATGGCAGTCACCACACCGGCCCTCGATTCGACCCCTGTGTTCGGCGGGTGCCACGTGAGCACGGTGAGTGTGATGTCATCGGATTGCGGGGCGGTTCCGGCGAACATCGTCACGCTGCGGCAGATCCGGTCCACCAGCGCCTCGGCGGGCCCATCGCCGTGCGCCTGAACCTCGGCGATCAGCCGCTCCACGCCATAGGCTTCGTCCACGTGATTGAACGCCTCTGTCACGCCGTCGGTGTAGAGCACGAGCCGGTCGCCGGCACGCAGCTGTAACCCGTGATTTTGATACTCAACCCCCGGCATCGCACCCAGCACGAGGCCGCCGGCCCCGCTCAATACCTCGATGGAACCGTCGGCGCGCCGCACGTACGGCGGGTTGTGGCCACCGTTCGCATAGCACAGCCCGCCGCTTGCGGGGTCGAAGATGCAGTAGAACACCGTCACGAACAGTTCCATTGGATTTTGCGTGCACAACACATCGTTGGTGCGCGCCAAACAGGCCGCAGGCTCGGCATGGTGCAAGGCGAGTTCGCGGAGGTTGGTGCGCGCCACCGCCATGAAGAATGCCGCCGGCACCCCCTTGCCCGAGACGTCCGCCATGACGAGCCCGACCTGCCCGTCCGGCAACTCGATGAAGTCGTAGAAATCCCCGCCCATCGTAGTGGCCGGGACCATTCGCGCCGCGCCGTCGCACCCCGACTTCGCCGGAAACTTCGACGGCAGGA
>DATLVV010000545.1:0-6730 GCA_035577165.1 Steroidobacteraceae bacterium
CCCACTTCGACAGGAAATCAGTGATGAATTCTGCAAAGGCATGGGCATCCGGATCGACGCCAAAAAAGGCCTTTTCCCGGTCCTTGCCGGCAACGCGGCTGAATCCGGTGCCCGGCGCGTCGATGAATACGAGATCGCTCGCATCGAGAAGGCTGTATTCGTTGTTCACCAGTGAATACGGCGCGGCGGGCGTGTGCGCATTGTCCAAGGTCACCACGCGCCTTGGGCCGAATGCCCCCATGTGCAGCCAAACGGTCGAGGATCCCGGTCCGCCGTTGAACAGGAAGGTGATCGGCCTTTGGGCGCTGGGTGCACCGCTTTTGAAGTAGGCCGCGTAGAACATCGAGGCTTCCGCCGGCCCGACCTTGTCGTCCTTGTTGACATTTTGCGGCACGTCATCGTAGCCCTTGAGGTGGACCACGAAGGTGCCCGCATAGGCGTCGTAGTCAAGACGCTTTCCCGCCACGGTGACGCTTCCCTTGCTTGCCTGCTGTTCTGGTTTGAAGGTCACGATCTTGGAGTCTTCGGACTTCACCGCCGCGGCAATGACCGCGTCCGCCGATGCGGACGCAGCGGGTTGCAACGTTGTCGCTGCCAGGACAACGGCGAGGAGAGAAACGCTGGGATTTGACAAAATTATTCTCCGATCTTTTCAGACACGCGAAACACGAGCAGGGTCTTTTCTGAATAGACTTGTCCGGGACGCAGTATGGTCGGCGGAAAGCCCGCCTGGTTGGCGGCCAGCCACGCGGCTAAAAGAATGCCGTTGCGCATGATTACTCGCGCGCCGCCGCGCCGGGCGGAACAACCTGACGCTCATAGCGGTCCAGGATCCAGAGCGCTCCCGGCAGCGCGGTGAAATCCGCCAGCAATGCGAGAACGAACGCCGAGGAGGCGACGATGCCGAACTCGCGCATCGGCGGCAGGTCCGACATCACCAGCGCCAGAAAACCGCTCGCGTTGATCAGGGTCGCGAACAAAATCGGACGGCCGGCGATCAACAGGGCATGTTTCAGGGCGCCGGCGGTCGTGCCGGCGGACCGGCCTTCCTGAAAATGGTAGAAGAAATGGATCTGGTCGTTTTCGGTGGCGCCCAACACCGTTGAACCGATGAGAATGGTGGCGATATTGAGCGGAATGCCCGCCAGGCGCATCACCAGAAATACGGAGAGAATGGCAAACAACGACGGAATCATGGTCATCAATCGCGCCGACGGGCTGCGAAATACCAGCAGGAATGCAAGGAAGATAACGCTCGCCGTGAGCGCGAAGCTTTCAGTAAGAGTGGGCAGGAGCCGCTGGGTGATCTCCGCGCCGAGCACCCCCTTGCCCACCACGCTGCCGCGCACGGTGCGTAGCGCCGGATCAGCCGATTGGGCCGCAGCCCACTCGTGTTCCACGAAGCTGCGCATCGCGCCCACCCGGCCGAAGAGCTTGGCGCGGCCGCGAATGGAGAGCCGGGCATTGGCGAGATCGGTGACATCGACATAGGCGCGCGCGTTGGGTTCCGTCAGCATGATTTGCTCGAGATCCGCCGCGAGCTTCGGCCATGCGGCCGGCGCGGCCGGCAATTGATCCGATCCTGTTTCGACGTAGCGGGCCCAGCGCAGCACCGACGTCGGGCCGTCCACCGCGGTGATGCGAGGATCGCGCTCCAGCCGTTGGGTCAGCTGCTCCAACGCGCGTAGCAACTCCGGGTCCAAGGCATGGCCGGCCGGCATCTGCAGCCAGAGTTCGACCACGTCCAGCGCATTCGACTCCTCGAAATGACGTGTATCCTGCGCCACGCGCTCGCTGGGGTTGACGTAGGTCAAGACGTCCATTTCAAGAGCGAGAGGCGACACCAGGCCGGGCACGCCGAACAAGCCGGCCGCGCCGCACGCCATCAATGCGAGGGCGCCGCCGACCAGCGGCCAGCGATAGCGGCGGCTCGCCGGGACGAGCACGTCGACGAAACGGGTGAACCACTTTCCCGCCGCAGCCTGTTCGGAGCGCATCGGTGTGCGCAACAGCGATTGCAACGCCGGAAACAGGGTGAAGCAGCCAATCCACGCCACGACGAGCCCGGCGGCGGTCCATACGCCCATTTCGCGCACCGGACGAATGTCGGAGATCGCGAGTGCGCCGAAGCCGACGGCGGTCGCGAACATCGAGGCAGTGCACGGTAGAAACTTATTCGCGAGGGCGCGTGCGTGATGCTCGAGTAAGGTCGGCGAATCGTCCGGTTCGATGAACCGGGAATGCACGTACACCAGCGTGGCGGTGGTCGTGACCATGACGGTGAGCGGCACCAGGGTGGAAATGACGGTATGCGACCAACCGAAGAGATGGGCCAGTCCCATGGCAATGGCAACCATGGAGCCGAGAGTGAGAACGATCGCTCCCAAGGCGCGCCACGAGCGGTAGATGATCAGCACCAGGGTCATCAGGAAAACACCGAACAGAGGCATGAAGCGCACGGTTGCAGCGCCGGTCTGGCGCTCGAGCCAGGCGTCCAGCCACGGCGATCCGACCCGGCGCACCTGGGTGAATGGTCCGCCGCCGGCCTCGAGAGGCAGCGCAATTGCATCGATGGCGGCGAGCGCCTGATTGCGCTCGGCGGGTGATTTCACGCGCAGTTCGATGGCGACGCCGAGATAGCCCTCGCCCAACAGTCCGGCGCGGCGGAACAGCGTCGTGCCGGTCGCGAAAGCCCGCAGGCGCGCGGCGTCTTCGGAGCTGATCTCCGCCGCGGGGCCCGCGCGGCGATAGAGATCGAGGAGGCTATGAGCCTGGACCCGTGGAATTTTTGCAAGTTCGCGCTCAAGGGCGTCGGCGGCGCGCAGCGCCGGCAACCCCAAGGGATCCGGCGCCTCGAGCATGAGCAGCGCCTGTTCGCCCTCGGGAAACAGGCGATCGAAATCTGCCGTGGCGCGCGCCACGGGATCTCCGGCCACGATCAGGCGCTCGATTGCCGGATCGTCGGGGACCTGCAAGGCGCCGTAGATACCGGCGGCCGTCAGCAGCAGGAAAAGGGCTGCAATCCAGCCCCGCAATTGCAGGATGCGGCGGAAGAGGGCAACGTTTTTGGCTGAGGCAGGCACAGCGGGGGCATGATAGCCTAAACATATGAGTACGCTGTTGGCGGCTTCGCTTGCAACTCTGGTGTTCTGCGCGCCGGGATATCCCGGCGGTGCCGGCGACGCGCAGCCTCTGGTGGATCAATTCGCGAATGCCGCCGCAACTGCCTCCGGCTGGCCGGCGGGAAGTCTAAGCGCGGTCTACGATCCGACCGAAGAAGGCGGCCTGGCGAAGTTGGCGCAAGCGGACGCGGTACTCACCTTCGTGCCGTACCCGTTCTATGTGCAGCATGCATCGCAATTGCATCTGACGCCGCTGGTTCAGGCGGATGTCGCAGATGTCGGCCCGCAGCAGCGGTGGACTCTGGTTGCCAAGTCCGGCCGCATCACCGGTCCCGCTTCGATGTCGGGATACACCATACTCAGCAGCGCCGGCTACGCTCCCGATTTTGTGCGGCATAGCGCTCTCGATGGCTGGGCGCTGCCGGCGGACGTCAAGATCGAGTCGACCGGACAAGTACTGAGCGCCCTGAGAAAGGCTGCCGCCGGCGAGCCGGTCGCGGTACTGCTCGATCAGTCTCAGGCGGCAGCGCTCCCGAGCCTGCCGTTCGCGGCCGAACTCAAAGCCTTGACGCAATCGGCGGAGTTACCGGTCGCGCTCGTCGCGGTGGTCGACTCCCGCGTACCTGCGGCCCGCGCCCGCGCGATGCAGAACGGACTGCTCAAGATGAATCATGATTCGGGAGGCGCCGACTCGTTGGGGCCGCTGCGGTTGCGCGGCTTCGTGCCCCTCAAGCTGCCGTCGCGCACGGCGCCGTGATCAAGGGTCTCGGGTGCGCGCTGCTGCTCTGCGCCGCCGCATGCACCACAAGGCCCCCCGCAACCGCGCCACCCGGAGCGGCGGGGCCATCGTCAATGGCCGCGCCGCGCTCGACCGCGGAGCTTGCCGCGGCGATCGACAGCGCCGCAGCGCGCAGCGACAATGAGCCAGACCCGAAGGTTCGAGCCGAACTGGCGGCGCAGGCCGTCAGCGATGCAGACACCTGTCTCGCGCACGACCCGCAGGCGGCAGCCTGCCTCTACGGGCGCGCGGTCGCACGCGGGCTCAATGCCCGCGCGCACCCCACGCACGCCGGTGAAATTTTGAACAGCATGCTCGAGGATCTGGCGCGCGCCGAGTCCGCGGATTCCTATTACGATGAGGCAGGACCCGCGCGCGTGCGCGCGCTGGTATTGATCCGGGCGCCGGGTTGGCCGCTGGGGCCGGGCGACTCCGAGGCGGGTCTGGTTGCGGCGCGCCGCGCCGTCGCGCTTCGACCGCTGTATCCACCCAACCTGTTGGCATTGGCGGAGGCGTTGTCGAAGAACGGCGACGGCAGCGCCGCCCGGGAAGGCTACGCGCGCGCGCGCGATGCGGCGCTGGCGCTGCCCGCCGCCGCCGATCGTGACCAGTGGCTGCGCCAGGCTGATCAGGGCCTGCAGCGCAAATAACGCCTCAATGCCTCAGCGTCGCAGAGCCTGGACGATGGCTTTGGCGATCAGCTGGTGTCCCGATTGGCTCGGATGAACGTCGCATAAGAGCTGGTTCTGCACGCTTGCATTGAGCAGCCCGGTGTTGCACGTCTTGCCCCCGAACTGCGCGGTGATGGCTACCGTCTTGAATGCCGTGAACAGGTCAGCCACCACGGCACCGTATGCAGCCGCAGGCGCTTCGATCGCCTGGTTGAGAACCGCAGTAAGGCCGGTTGCCGCAGCATCCGAATAGTCGAGGGAATAATAATTGGTGACGACGATGGCGCCGTAAAATCCGGCGGCGCGCAAATCGCCGAGGATGGTCTGCATGTTGCGTTCCACGGTGGCGAGCAGCGTGGGGATGCCGGCCTCGATACACGCCGTCGGGTCCGGCTGCGATGCGCAGGCCGCCTCGAGAAGGAATCCATCATTCGCCCCCAGCGTTATCGTTACCAGACGCACGTGGCGATGTTCCCGCAGGTACTGCTTGGCGAATTCCAGCTGGGTGGCAGGATAGGCCACGTGCAGCGGGAACCGCGCGCGGAAGGCGCGGCACCCATTGTCGGGTGCGGTGGCCGACAAGAAACTGCCGGTGGTCTCTCCGGGGCAGCCGGCGTCCACCGCATCCAGCACCATGTTGTCGAGACGGTTGGCAAATCCGACAAAGTTATCGGGGTTGATGTATGCGAAGCCTGCCGAGGCGATGTACGCGAAAGCGACACTGTCGCCGAGCACGAGTGCCTGGTCACGCTCGTTCGCAGCGGCCGTCGCGCCGATGCAAAGAGCCGCCAGCCACACCAAGGGAAAAACACGTATAGCGTTCATGTTTGCTCCTTATCCCGGTTTTATGCGCTAAAAACTCCGTCCGCAACTTACTCCCCATGGCTGCCGGAAAGCCATTGCCGATGCCGCGGCGACCACGTCGCGGCGTGAGGCCCAATCACGCCCTGGGCTGGGCGCCGATGAAGGGTCCCTTCTGCGAGGGAGGCACGGGTCGGCGACGGGTCTTGCGCCACAGATCGAAGACGGCGAGGGTGCCGGTGAGCGCGGCCAGGGTCGCGAAATACGCCGGCGGCCCGAAAGCGGACATCAGGCTGCCCGCGAGCACCGGTCCGATGGCGGCGGCGCTGCCGTTGAGCAGCAGGAGGGCGCTGCTGGCCGCGACCATTTGCGCCGGCTCGAGCTTGTCGTTGACGTGCGATACCGACAACGAATAGAGGGTAAGGGCAAAGCCGCTGAACAGCGCCGAAAGCGCCAGGAAGGCAGCATGAGGCAGAGCCGGAAACGCAACAATGGCAACTGCAACCAGCATGGCGAATGTGCAAATGCCCGCGATCACCGTGCGGCGGTCCATGCGGTCGGAGAGCCGGCCGATGGGATACTGAGTGATCACGGCCGAGAGAATGCTGAGGGCCATGAACGTGGCGATATTGTGGGTCTGCAGGCCGCTGAGCCGCGCGTACACCGGTCCCATTGAGAAAATGATGGAAGAGACGAGGCCCGACACCATGATAGCCACGACGCCGAGCGGCGTGTCGCGATACAGGTCGCGAAGACGCACTTTGCCGGGCACCGCGCGCTCGGGCATTTGCTGCGCGGACACGACGATCGGAACCATGGCCAGCGAAATCAGCACCGAGACCAGCATGAACGGCGTGGGCGTGTTCGGATTCGACAGGAGCAACAGGTACTGTGCGGCGCCCAATCCGACGTACAAGACGACCATGTACACCGCCAACAACCTGCCGCGATTCGCGCGGCTGGCGCGATCATTGAGCCAGCTCTCAGCCACGACGTAGATGCCGGCAAAGCACACTCCGGAAATCAGCCGCATCGCGCCCCAAGCCCATGGGTTGACGAAGCAGCCCTGAACCAGAATGGCGACCGCCGCAATCGCGGCCAGCGCGGCAAACACGCGAATGTGGCCGATCTGGCGCAGCAGCGGCGGTGCGATGACGGTGCCGCTGACATATCCCACGTAGTAGCAGGACATGATGACACCCGTTACCAGCGTCGGAAATCCTTCGAGAGTGGCACGCAACCCGAGCAGGGTGCTTTGCAGGCCCGCGCCCAACATGAGGACACCCATGCCGAGCAGCAGGGGCCAGGTGATACTGATTGCACGTAGCGGCACGGCGGTTCCAATCACTCGGGAGGGA